>CAZWKK010000045.1:0-10566 GCA_964634855.1 uncultured Anaerolinea sp. | reverse complement strand
ATATATAAGACCGTTGAGCCAACTTGACCGAGGCTTTTCAGTATCACATCTGAAGTGATCATGAGGTTTCCTCCCGGGGACTACTGACTGAAGAACATATTGGCCGGGCCGATACATCAGCCCGGCCTATAGATTTACTTAGAGAAGCAAGATCTTCTCAATTTCTACCCAAATTACTGGAGGGCAGCGATACAAGCAACAGCGGCGTCCTGAGATTTCTTGGCGGCGTCAGCAGCGGCTTCGGTATTGGCGAAGACAGCCTGCATCTCGGGTTTCAGGGAATCCCACACGCAGCGCATCTGGACGACGGTCGGCATCGGGGTGCCGTAGCTCATCTGAGCAGCTGAACCAGACAGAATAGGATCGTCGGTGATCAGTTTGTCAGAGAGGGCTTCGGACAAAGCCGGCAGACGGGTCAGTTTGGTGACCATGTCAAGCTGATTCTCTTTATCGGTGGCGAAGTTGATGAAATCAACAACGGCAGCGAGTTTGGCGCCTTCAAGACCCTTCGGGATCATGAAGAACACACCAGAGGTGTAAGGAGCAGGATAGGTGCCGGTGGAGGTAACCTGAGGAATGGGAGCAACGCCCAAATTCTCGCCCAAAGCTTCCTTGTATCCAGCCAGAGACCAGTCACCATTGATGATCATGGCAGCGTTGCCTTCTTTGAAGAGGGTGTCAGCGCCATCATAGTCAGATTCAGCGGGGACCAAACCATCGGTGTACTTCAGGTCGTAAACGAACTGAAGTGCAGCGGTCATCTCAGGAGTATCCAGAGTGGGGGTCACGCCATCAGCAGCAAAAACGGTGCCTTTGAAGCCGCCCAACCAGGGGATGAAGAAGAAGGGTTCAGTCTGGTTGAAGACCAGAGCGTATTTGCCCGAGTTCTTGGCCATGAAATCTTTACCCATGGAGATCAACTCATCGGTGTTGGCGGGAGGAGTGGGCATCAAGGATTTGTTGTAGATCAGCATCAGGTGGTTACCATTGGAGATAGGTACACCCCAGGTCTGGCCATCAGGGCTCTGAACTGCTTTGGTAGCGCTGGAGACATACTTGCTGAGATCAACAAGTTTGTCAACGGGCTGGATGAGGTCAGCAGCGGTGAAGGGTCCAAGATGATCGGAAACGGTCCAAAGGAGTTCAGGAGCGGCGCCGGCGAGGCTGGCGGTCTGGAAATCCTCACGGAGGGTTTCAACTTCTTTGTTGACGACAACAAAGGTCACCTCAGGATGGGCAGCAGTGTAGGCATCGGTCAATGCCTGAACATACTGCAAACCACCATCGGTCTCGCCCTCTTTTGTCCACAAATTGATTGTGACAGGTTCAGGGGCAGCGGTAGGAGCCTCAGTAGCCATAGGGGCTTCTGTGGCAGCTGCGGTCGGTGCCGCAGTCGGGGTTGCGCATGCAGCGAGTGCAAACGCGGCGACCAGCAAAATACTGATCAGGGGGAACAACTTCTTAGCCATTTTATTTCTCTCCTTTTAAAAATTTGTTTTCAGTTTCCTGATGAAAACACGAATGAGTGGACTTCTCTCTTGCTACACATCACCTCCCATCGTCAGAATTTTCAATTTCCTGATGTAAAACCAATGATAGCGCTTGCACTACGGCTCCCATACCAGAAGACCGTCTGCCCAACAATGCAGTAGAAATTCTCAGCCGTTTGGATGCCATACGCAAACTGCGTTTTTGCACCGTCCTGCGAATTGGCTCCAGTAAGAGATCACCGATCTGAGACACCCCACCCCCGATCACGATCATGGATGGGTTAAATAAGTTAACAAGCCCTGCGATGGCAGTCCCGAGATGCGCCCCAGCCTCTGCGAGAATTTGCTGAGAGATGAGGTCGCCACTACACGCTGCTGCAATTACATCACGCGCCTGGATGGATTCAATAGGATGAATGGAACTGAGCTCAGTTCTCTGACCTCGGCGAACATATTCTATGGCTCGGTTAGCCACTGCATTACCGCCGGCCATGGCTTCCAAACAACCGCGGTTACCGCAAGAACAAAGCGGACCATTTTCTTCAATGGTGATGTGGCCGATCTCTCCAGCAGAACCTGTTGCACCATGATAGATCTGACCATCCAGTAAAAGACCGGCACCGATGCCTTTACCTACCTTTACGTAAGCCAAATTTTTTTCGCCGCGTCCTGCTCCATAGGCCCATTCACCAATCGCGCCTAATTCAGCGTCATTGCCAACGATCGAAGGCACTTTCCACTTGGAGCGAATATGCCCTTCGATAGGGAATTTATCCCAACCGGGCATGATAGGGGGCTCTGAAACCATCCCTTCTTTAAATACAACTGGCCCAGGGACGCCCAGACAGATGGCTTTAAGACTGGAAAGAGTCAGTCCGGTATCTTTTAAGATCTCGCGAATGAATTCATCCACCTGGTCCAGCACGATTTGCGGCCCCTGATTGATATCAATGGGACGTTCCAGTTCCTTTACCACATGAGCCGCATAATTGGCCAAAAGCAATGTGGCGTGTGTGGCACCCAGGTCGATGCCTAGCACATACCCACGATCTGGATTGATCTCCAATACAATGGGTTTACGACCAGAAGGATGACTGCCTTCTACTTCTAAAACCATCCCGATCTCCTGAAGATCGTTAATGATAGAAGTGACGGCAGCACGCGTCAGATTCAATTCTCTGGCTAATTCAACTCGGGAAATACCGTTGGGGGTAAATCGAATTAAATCAATAGTGGCATGCTTATTCAGGTTCTTGACGTTTTGTTTAGGGGTGTACCAAAACAATGTGCTCAAAACCGCCTCTTTGATTTTTCTTCGATTGACACAATTATAACAAATCGGAATTAATTGTCAATAGATTTAACACATACTGCAATTATGGTTAATTACTTTTCATTTTAAACAAGAACCTCCAAATTGAAGTTCATAACTCTCCATCTTTTATCCTCTTCCCTATTCACAATTGGTCAGTTTTGCCGTGTATAATTTTGTGATGGAATCAAACAATATCAAGGGTAAAACTTACCACGTTATCTCCTAAAAATTAGTTGAATTTTCAACAGATTGGTACAATTCTTGCTATGGTAAAGAAGATATTTTACATGTTAATAAAACTCCTTTTCTGGGTTTGTATTGCAGGGGCTGCCGTGCTCATAATTCCCAGACTCTTCACCGAGGTCTATTCGCTCAACAAGTTGTTCAAGGTGAATACTGTGCCTCAAGGAAAAGTCGCCATCGTGTTTGGCGCGGGGTTGCAGCGAGATGGCTCCCCTTCTCCCGTATTACGAGATCGGGTTGAGACAGCGGTTCAGCTTTACCAGTCCGGTAAAGTAGAAAAACTGCTAATGAGTGGTGACAACCGCTTTCTGGATTACAACGAACCAGGCGCCATGCGAGCCTACGCACTTAGCCTGGGGGTCCCAGAAGAGGACATTGTGCTGGATTATGCAGGGCGGCGCACCTTTGATACCTGTTACCGTGCTAAGAACATTTTTGGTCTCGATGAGGCCATTCTGGTAACGCAAAAGTATCACATTACCCGTGCGTTGTTTACCTGTAATGGTGTTGGAGTAAAGTCGGTGGGGGTTCCCTCTGATGTACGGACGTACCGTAAACTCTCCCGCCTGATCTGGAACGTAAGAGAGATGCCAGCCACTTTGGTTGCTCTTTGGGATGTTTGGATCTCACATCCTGCCGTCGTTTTGGGAGATTTTGAACCGATCTTCCCGCAGGAGAATGGAACGAACGAGGAATAAAACATGGATCGCATAGAAGCCTTTAACATCGTAACGGAATATGTCAAAAACCAGGGACTGATCAACCATATGCTCGCGGTTGAAGCTGCCATGCGTTTTTACGCAGAAAAAGAAGGTCAAGACATTGAATTGTGGGGATTGGCAGGAATCTTGCACGACTTTGATTGGGAGATTCACCCAACCCTGGAAGGTCACCCGCTTGAGGGTGCCCCCATCTTGCGGGAACGTGGCGTCCCTGAAGAAGTTGTTAGAGCCATTCTGGCACATGGATTTTTACCAGAATACCCACGTGAAACCCGTATGGAAAAGGCACTATGTGCCTGCGATGAGATCACCGGCCTCATCACAGCCGTTGCCCTGGTACGCCCGTCAAAATCGCTCTACGATCTTGAGGCTAGCTCGGTGAAGAAAAAATGGAAAGACAAGGCTTTTGCGGCTGGAACCAACCGCGAAGAGATGGAAGAGGCAGCCAATGCTTTTGGTGTGCCGCTTTGGGACCATGTTGCCAATGTGATCCTGGCCATGCGAAAAATAGCTCCACAGCTTGGTTTGGAAGGTACCCTGTCCCCGATTCAATAGTAAAAGGAAGTAGGAGGAAACAATGACACTCACCGGTAAAGGAATGATGATCTGGAAGATTCCCAATTGTGAAAGCGGGAGTCCTTCAGCTATCGCCAGCCTGGCAGCCAAAGCAAATTTTTCTCATGTGCTGATCAAGATTGCTGATGCCACGGTTGCATACAACAAAGACAAGACCACTGGCGCCGATTATATTCCCAACGTTGTGAGTGCTTTACGGGAAAAAGGCATCGGTGTTTGGGGTTGGCATTATGTTTATGGCTACGATCCCAATGGTGAAGCCGCCATCGCCATCTCCCAGATGAAAAAGTATGCCCTCGATGGCTACGTGATCGATGCAGAAGTGGAATACAAATTATCGGGTCGCGCTGCTGTTGCAGATACATTTATGACTGCTTTGCGAAAAGGCTTGCCCTCAACACCTGTAGCATTGTGCTCCTTCCGTTGGCCAACCTATCACCCCACTTTTCCGTGGAAGAACTTCTTGAACAAATGCGATTACAACATGCCGCAGGTTTACTGGATGCAGGCAACAGATGCCGGTGCACAGTTGACGCGCAGCCTGAAGGAATTCAAAGCCATCACGCCCTACCGTCCCCTCATCCCAACTGGGCCGGCCTTTAAAGAAAGCGGTTGGTACCCTACTGTATCAGAAGTGACCCAGTTCCTCAACACGGCCAAGTCTTTAGGTCTCACCGGTGCCAATTTCTTTAGTTGGGATGATTGCCGGGCAACTTTGCCTACAATCTGGACTGCCATCTCCAATTACTCATGGCCATGGACCCCTACTCAGATCGAGAATGACATTTCTGAAAAATTCATTGACGCCCTCAATTCCAAGAGTCTGGATTCCATCATGGCCTTGTATACCAGCAACGCCATTCATGTTGATGCCACCTCAACCGTGCAGGGCACCACAAAGATCCGCGATTATTACAGCACCTTGCTGAACACAAAATTACCAGACGCAACTTTTAAGCTGGGTACAGTCAGCGGGTCTGGCACTAACCGCAGTTTCACCTGGTCAGCCTCCTCCACCACTGCCAACGTTACCGATGGCAGTGACACCATCGGGTTGGAAGGAAGCAAGATCGTTTACCATTACTCCTTCTTTAATATCAAGTAAGTTCGCAAAGACTTTAACCGCTGCCAAAATACTGGCAGCGGTTTTTGTTTTAAGGGTTAAAATCAGATTTTGCCATTCATCTTTCAGGAAATTTATATGAAAAAGATCATCGGAATGCGAATTTTAAAAACCGCCCTGGCAGTCGCGCTCTGCATTCTTATCTCAAAGTTGCTCAAACTGGAATACCCGTTCTATGTCGCCATCGCAGCCATTATCTCCATGGAAAGCAGCATCACCTCCTCATACAAAGCGGGTCGTAATCGCATGGCCGGCACGCTCGTAGGGGCTCTCACCGGGCTTATCTTTGCCTCCATCCAGCCAGGCAACGCCCTTCTTTGCGGGCTTGGGACGATCGTTCTCATTTATGTTTGCGAGCGCTTCCATTGGAACAACTCCATCTCCATCGCAGGAATTGTGTTTATTGCCATTATGGTCAACCTCAATGGCAAGAGTCCCCTGTTGTATGGTGCCAGTCGCATTTTAGATACCTCCATCGGCATCAGCGTAGCCATTCTGATCAACTATTTGGTCTTTCCACCCAACATTGGCAAAATGGTGCAAGACCAATACGCAGATTTGCTGAACACGCTTCAATCCTCAGCGACGCTTCTCTCTCAACCCAACACGGATCTTGATCTGGATGCTGTTCACAATCAGATCGAGGGTCTTGAAAAGCTAATCCAGGCGCACGGCAAAGACATTCAGTTGTTCAGAAAAAAGAATATTGATCTTGCCCAGGTCAAAGATCGTTTGCGGGTATGTAAAATAATCCTGCATCACCTATCGGTGATACAGGATAATCTCACTTCACCAGATATTGAGATAAAGAACGAGCAACTGATCAGTTACCACCAGGAGAGGATTACTCGGCACCTGGAATTTTTACAGGCTTAATCTTCATCTCCTAAAATTGAAACCTGACGGTAATCGTCTTCTTTGGTGTTTGGTTTTTCCTTCTTTTCGACTACCGGAATCGTAGCATCCAGAGTGGTCATCACCCGTTGCGCCACATCCAAGGATTTCAACTCCAACAATGGTTTCCCTACCAGACCGCGCTTGCCGGCCGGAATTACATCTATTCTAAATGCTTTGGAAGCGATCTTCTTAAAGAAAGTGGTAAAGGTCTGATTCTTCTTGCCGAAGACAACTCCAACCAGTTGGCTGCCTGGTTTGAGCTTGCCAACCACCACCCCCTGACCGTACCTGCCCTGTACAGGGAATTCTTCTGGCAAAATGCGCCAGCCTAATCCATCGGACGAGATAAAGAGCAGCTCACCTTTGCCAGCCAGATCAACCATCCCTGCCACCCGGTCTTCTTTGCCCAACTTTACCGCATTCACGCCTGCAGCGATCAGCCCCATACTGCGTACCTCTTCCCCTTTAAAGCGAATGGCCATGCCAGCACTGGTGGCGATGAGATACTCGGTGTCTTCGTCGCTGACGAGCACTTCTACCAGCGCATCGCCGTCATTGACCTTGGCCAGCACGAAAGCTTGAGAAGAAGGTCCGGGCAGATCGGCAATTGCAGATTTCTTAATAAGTCCATCTTTAGAAATGGACACCACCGATTTTGCAGAATTTTGTGCCTTGCCAGGAATGCCAAAGAGCGCCACAGGAGAATCGGAACTATCCAGCGAAGTAAACTTGTTGAAGGGCACCCCATCAGTGATGTTCTCAACCGCCGGGATGGTATGTACCGCCAATGCCACACATTTGCCACTGGCAGCCACCAGGTACAGGGTCTGATGCGTATCTACCCGCGTTAACAATACGGGTGCATCCTTTCCGCTGGTACGGGGTGCCTGGTCCTCTGCGGTCCTAAACAAGTGGCCATCTGCGCTCAGCCCTACCCAGGTGAGCTCAGCGGGGGTCACATCTTGTACCGTGAGCATATCATGGGCTACCTTTCCCTGCTTCAGAGAGACGATCTGGGTGCGGCGGCGGTCTTGATACTTCTGCTTGATCGCCTCCAACTCATTCTCAACTTCCAGACGCATCTTCTTGGGCGATTTGAGCAAGGCCTGCAACTCTTTTACGCGATCAGAGGTCTCTTTGTACTCCAACTCGATCTTTTTGCGTTCAAGGGCCGCCAGACGCTTTAGCGGCATATCCAAAATGGCCTGAGACTGAAGGGCAGATAATTTAAATTTCTTCATCAGGCGTTCTTTAGCCTGATCGGTATCCTGGGAAGCCCGGATGGTGGCAATGATCTCATCCAGGGCATTAATGGCGATGCGCAGGCCTTCCAAAATGTGCAGTCGGTCGAGCGCTTTTTGCAGATCAAACTCACTGCGGCGCCGAACGACCTCGATACGGTGTTCCAGGAATACCTTTAACGCCTGCTTAAGCGTCAGCACGCGCGGCTCGCCATCTACCAGCGCCAACAGGTTGATGCTGTATGTGACTTCCAATGGAGTCTTCTTGTACAGCTCCCGCAGGATCTTTTCTTCCACTGCGGCTTTGTTCAATTCAATGACTATGCGCATTCCTTGGCGGTCAGATTCATCGCGCAAGTCAGAAATACCTTCAAGGGCCCCGTCACGGGTCAGCTCAGCGATACGCTCAATAAGTGAGGCTTTATTGGTCATGTAGGGCAGTTCGTTGATGATGATACGGCTCTTGCCCCTGCCCATCTCTTCCAAACTGACGCGTCCGCGCACTGTGATCTTGCCGCGACCGGTGGCGTACGCGGTGAGCAACTCATTCTGGTCATGGTTCTGCAAGATAAGGCCGCCAGTTGGGAAATCTGGCCCCTGAACAAATTTCATCAATTCATGAACAGAGATGTCTTCCAGTTTTTCCCACTTTTCCAGCATGTATTGGCAGGCATTGATCACTTCTGCCAAATTATGCGGGGGGATGTTTGTGGCCATACCCACGGCAATGCCGCTGGCACCGTTGATGAGCAAATTTGGAATGGCAGCCGGAAGAACGGAAGGTTCTTCCAACGATTCATCAAAGTTGCGGTCAAAATCGATGGTATTACGATCCAGTTGAGAGAGCATATCCAGAGCGAAGGGCGTAATGCGCGCCTCAGTGTAACGCATAGCCGCAGGGGGATCGCCATCAACACTGCCAAAGTTACCCTGGCCATCTACCAGCATGTAGCGCATGGAGAAATCTTGCGCCAGGCGTGCCATAGATTCATAGACTGCCTGGTCTCCGTGGGGGTGATATTTACCCAACACCTCGCCCACGATCCTGGCCGATTTTTTGTATTGTGATTCCGGACGCAAGCCCATATCATACATGGCAAAGAGCAGACGCCGCTGCACGGGTTTTAGGCCGTCGCGGGCATCTGGCAGCGCACGGGCTACGATCACGCTCATGGCATAATCCAGATAAGATTGCTGCATCTCGTGATCGATGTCGATCTTCTTCACAATACCCATTTCCATAGTTGTCTCCTCGAAGTTAAGCAACGCTTATGCGCTGCTCAAACATGTTTATCTTACGAATATTCTGCCAAACCGTCAATAAAGGAAATCTCAACAAAAAACCCCGAGATTTTCGATCTCGGGGTTTTAATACTTCTGTATGTCTTACTCAGCTAAAGGTGCACTGTCTTCGCTGGCAGTTTCCCCGTTGATAGACTGAGAAATTGCTTCACCAGTGATCGCATCAACCTTATGTTCCAGTTCACCGAACCGTCCATGGACGAATCCGCTGCCTGCCGGGATGAGCTTACCGATGATGACGTTCTCTTTCAGACCAAATAGCGGGTCTTCAGTAGAGGCAATGGCTGCACCAGCCAATACCTTGATAGTGTGCTGGAAGGAAGAAGCAGACAGCCAGGAATCGGTTGTCAAAGAAGCCTTGGTGACACCCAACAATACCTCAACGTAACGTGCAGGGCGCTTCCCTTCGGCGATCAACATCTCGTTGGTGTGTTTTACTTCCAGACGATCGACCACATCCATGGGCAAGTAGTGAGAATCTTCCGGACGCATGATCTGAACCTTGCCGATGAGTTTGCGGATGATGACCTCAAAGTGCTTGTCATTGATGTTCTGACCCTGGGCACGATACACCTTCTGGATCTCGGTCATCAAGTACATCTGGGCAGCATCGCGACCCTTGATCTTGAGGATGGTGTGCGGGTTGATGGAACCTTCGGTCAGAGCCTGACCAGCTTCCACCTTCTCTTCATCACGGATCAGCAGACGAGAAGTGCTGGGGATATCGTAATCTTCGCTTTCACGCAGTTCGTAGCTGACGAAGACTTTACGTCCATCCACGCGGACACGACCATTGTGCTGAGCGGTGATCTGGGCCTCGCCCTGTTCAGCGATAACTTCAGCCAGAGCGATCTCGCTGGCATCTTTGGCTTTGATGGTCCAGCCTTCCGGAATTTCGTATTCGTCAGAGGTCATTTCGCTCTGTTCCACACGGACCACACGCTGTTCGCTGGCGCGATCAGCATTGATGACCTTGGCAACACCACCGATACGGGTGATGATAGCCTCGCCTTTCGGCATACGGCGGGCTTCAAAGAGCTCTTCTACACGGGGGAGACCGGTTGTAATATCGCCACCGGCGGCAACACCACCGGTGTGGAAAGTACGCAGGGTCAGCTGAGTACCAGGTTCACCAATGGATTGGGCAGCCACAGTACCAACTGCCGCACCCATGGTCACCAGGGTACCACGACCGAGGTCCATACCATAGCATTTGGCACAGACACCATGGATCAGTTCGCAGGTCATGGGGGAGCGGACGAATACATCCGTAATACCGGCAGCCGTAACTTTACGGATCAATTCGTGGTCAAGCATCTCGTTGCGTTCAGCGATAACCTCACCGGTTTTCGGATCAACGATCTTGGTTGCAGTGAGACGACCGTATAGACGTTCAGAAAGTTTCTGTCCGGCAACATCATCAGCTTTGTGGATCCAGATACCATCGTGGGTACCGCAGTCGATCTCATTAATGATGATATCCTGGGCAACGTCCACCAGACGGCGGGTCAGGTAACCAGCGTCTGCTGTACGCAGAGCGGTATCGGCCAAACCTTTACGAGCACCATGGGTGGAGATGAAGTATTCCAGAGCGGTTAGTCCCTCACGGAAGTTTGATTGAATTGGCAGGCGGATGATACGACCAGACGGGTCAGCC
>CAZWKK010000044.1:0-10752 GCA_964634855.1 uncultured Anaerolinea sp. | reverse complement strand
CCCATGCCGTACAGGCGGCCGATGAGAATGGATGCGATCAGGCTCAACACCTGCCCCAGGAGCATGGGGATCATAATGGTTCCGGCAGCCTTTACGATCTGTTGGTTGGCCTGGTTGGGTTGGTTGGTTTCTGTGGAGTCCATAGGACTGATTATACTCGGACTAAACTGTCAAAATTGCGTAAATGCGTAAGCGAGGTTATACTTTTTATATAAACTCGTTACTGGAATTTTTGTTTACAAAGGGAAGGAACTTATGAGATCAGATAAAGATGTTCAGGCAGAAGACGGCCAGACCTTGGAAACTCCAAAAGCCGAAGAAACGAAAGTAGAAACCCAGCCAGAACCCGAGAAACGCAGTTTTGCTCAGGCCGTGTTGCCCTGGTTTTTAGTAGCGATCCTGTTCTTTTTGCTCGGCGCAGGTCTAGTCTACTTTACGATGTACCAGAATACTCAAAAAGAATTGGCTGCTGCCAACACCCAGGTCACTGACCTTACCACTCAGCTCTCGGGGGTACAGGTTGATCTAGAGAAGGCCAAAACCGACCTTAACACCACCCAACTCAGCCTCACAGATACCCAAGCTCAGTTGGAGACCGCCAAGATCTCCAGCCTGTTGTACAAACTGCAAACCGATGTCAACGCAGCTCGCGTGGGTGTGCTTAAACTGGATCCTTCTTTTGCCCGCCAGGCATTGACCTTCGCCAGTGCTGACCTGACCGAGTTGAGCCAGACCAGCATCGGCGCAGATAAGTTGACCGGCCTGCAAGAGCGCATCGATGCTGCCCTCACCAACCTGGAATCCGATCCACAGAAGGCCATCGACGCATTGGATACCCTCTACACCAATCTGTTGCTCATCAGCGGCAACCAGAAATAATTAACTGCAGTCAAACAAAAAAAATGCCAGAGAAAATCTGGCATTTTTTGTTTACTTTCTTGCTCCCAGGGTAAGGGGAAGCTGCATTTCTTGCCCGTCGCGGATGATGGTCAGCTCGATCACATCGCCTGGGCTCTTGTTGGCCATGATGTAACTGATGAGATCAGAGTACATCAGCACCGTACGGCCATCCACCTGGGTAATCAGATCACCCCCAGAATACAGGCCAGAAATGGAAGTCACATGGGTCCCCGCCTTTAAGCCTGCCTGCTCCGCAGGTCCACCTGGGGTCACTTCCATTACATACACCCCGCTGGTCTGGGTTAGACCCAGGGCTTCCCATTCATCCAGGATCAGGTCATAAGGATAGCTGCTGATACCCAGATAGGGATATTCGTACTTTCCACTGTTAATAATGGCCGGGGCCACCCGTTTGACGATATTGGACGAAACAGAATAGCCAATACCAGAATTGAGGGGGGTTCCATCTTCATTGTAAGAATTGGTGCTAATGGCGCGGTTGACGCCAACCACCTCGCCCTGCAAATTAAAGAGCGGCCCGCCTGAATTTCCGGGGTTGATGGCAGCATCCGTTTGGATGAGGTCCCCGGCAGAATAAACGCCGTTGTCATTGGTAGAGTGCATCGAATCGAGCATTCGGCCTTTGGCACTGACAATACCCAAAGACATGGATCCGGAAAGGTAGAAGGGGCTGCCAATGGCCACCACCATTTGTCCAACTTGTATTTGCTCAGAATCGCCCAACTGCAGAGGAGTGAGCTCAGCTGCATCTACATCTACATGCAGCACGGCCAGATCAGAATCAAGGTCTTCGCCCACGATGGTGGCACGCACCTTGAGTCCGGTCACAAAATCAACCTCGATCTGGGTGGCGCCTTCCACCACATGGTAATTGGTAACAATGTGTCCGTCTTTATCAAAGACAAATCCGCTGCCAGAGGCATAACTATCTTTTGTGGTGGTAACGATCGAGACAATTCCAGGTGATACCTTCTGGTACAAGGTCACCAGAACTGCATCCAACTGGCCGATGTTGCCATTGATGGTAATGGAAGGCGCGGCTGGTGTTGCCGTAACAGTGGCCGTTGGCTGCTGGAGATCTGCCACCTGTGTTTGTAAAGCGTTCAAAGCAGAAACCAGGTCAGGCGTGAACGAACAGGATACCGTAAAAACAAGTACTAACCCAAGGATCACCAATAATTTGATCTTTTTCATGCTACCCCACTTTAGGTCATTTTGAATTACGCAGCTTTTCAAAGAGCTCGCGTTGATCTTTGCTTAACGTCCGCGGTATTTCCACCTTTGCTTTCACCAGGAGGTTGCCAAAACTGTTGGGTTGGCGTAAATGAGGCAGCCCGCGATCTTTTAAGCGGAAAGTTTGTCCGGGTTGTGTGCCAGCTGGAATGGTGAGGCTGACATTTCCTGCCAATGTAGAAACCACCACGGTTCCACCCAAAATGGCGGTATACAGGTCCACTTTGATCTCGGTGGTAAGGTCTTGCCCATCCACCGTAAAGCGAGCATCCGGAAGCACGTTCACCACCAGATAAAGGTCTGAATTGCCATCCGGTCCACCACCAGCCACACGAACTTTGGTGCCTGTTTTGGCCCCGGCAGGGATCTTTACTTCGATGCGGCGCTGACCCACCTGAAATGTGCGTTGGGTCCCGTGATATGCTTCATCCAGGGTGATCTCCACCTGCTGCTGGTAGCTCGGCCTGGCTGCAGAGCGAGTTTGCCGTCGAGTGCCGCTGGTGGGCATGCCGCCAAAGATGGAGCTAAAGAAATCCGAGAAACCACCCCCAAAGAGGTCGCCAAGATCGCCCATATCCACCTGAGCACCCCCACGACCAGACGCATTCGCCCAATCGGCCCAGTTGAAATTGCTGGCATTTCCTCCATTTTGCTGCCATTGCGAGTATGAAGAACCCAACTGGTCGTATCGAGCGCGTTTCTGCGTATCGCTCAGTACTTCATAGGCCTCATTAATATCTTTAAACTTTTCCTCGGCCTGCTTGTTATCTTTATTGCGGTCCGGATGATATTTCATGGCCAATTTGCGATAGGCCTTTTTGATCTCATCCGCGCTGGCAGATCGTTCCACACCGAGGGTTTTGTAGTAATCCTTATATTCCATGGTTTCATCTTATTTCGAAGGAAAGGAGGTGTCAATAGGTTTTACGGCTTTCATACACAACGTTAATGAAGCAAGGCATTTTCCTGCGCAGACAGGAAATTTTTAAGACCGCTCACTGCTTCTTGCGGATCTGAATAGACCCATTGGGTCAGATTCTGAGATGTGTTACCGGTGATGATCTTGGAGACACGTTTGCCTGCCTGGTAACAACAAAACACCGGCTTGCCTCGCAGCAGACCAACGGCTACTTCATAACCAACCCCGTGAGAAGGGGTGCTCACTTCTGCCACCACCACATCACTTTCTTCCAACCAGGCCATATCGCGGGTAAAGATCTCTTCTGGCAGGACCACTTTTTCCATCTCCATCACTTCAGGGCTGGCCAGGTGGGCAGTAGGCACTTCGTGTCCCATCCCCTCCATGGTCTCAACCAATCGCTGATAAATGCTTTCTTCATTTCTACCGCCGGTTATGGAACAAGAAAAATAGATCTTCATAAAGGTCTCCATTGATCGAAATTGGCATACAAAATGCAACCTAAAACTGGCAAATCAGTGATGGTTTCAATGCTTGACGCACGTTTGAGGCTGTGCTACCATCTAAAGTTAGAGAGAAGAAAATTTGTCCCATCATTGATCTGCAATCATCTACATGCGTTCCTGAGGAGCTGCGAATGAACAAAAGAATTTACGCCATTATACTTGTCGTTTTGGTTGCCGGGTTGGTTTTGACCGCCTGCGAACGCCCCGCATCGGTTGCCCCTACCACATCCCCCACCCAGAGCGGTGAGATTCCCTTCCCGGTTGCCACCCAGCCAGATATCATGAAGGAAATCCTGGCCGCCACCCAGACAGCCGGTGCTGTGCTTGGTACTGTGAACCCCACCGAAGCCCCGCTTGGTGTTGCTACCAGCGCTGCCACCTCTGATGGCACCCTGGTGACCATCCCATTGGTAACCAATACACCAGAAGCCACTTTCACCCCAACACCAATCGTCTACCCCACGCCCACCCCTGGCAAACCCAGCACTTACACCCTGCACAAGGGTGAATTCCCCTATTGCATCGCCCGCCGCTTCAATGTTAATGCGGCTGACCTGCTCTCTGCCAATGGCCTTGGCATGAATTCTGTTGTCTCTGAAGGCACCACCTTGAAGATCCCGCAATCTGGATCCTGGCAGGGCGATCGCTCTCTCAAAGCCCACCCGGCCAGCTACACCGTAGCCGCCGGAGATACCCTTTACAGTATCGCTTGCGGTTTTGGTGATGCCGACCCCAACACCATCATGGCTGCCAACGGCCTGAGCAGCGCCACCAACCTAACCGTTGGACAGGTTCTGCAGATCCCTTAGAGCTAAGCTGACTTCCCCGGCGGAGAGGTTCGTCTCTCCGCCGTTTTTATTTAAGGAGGGTATAATCAGCCGAGAGGTTGCCATGGCGTATAAGATCGTAAAAAAAGAAGAAAAATACAAAAGTCATATCTTCACTGTTGAAAGCGTCAGCGTTGAGCTGCCCGACAGGCGTACCCGCCAATATGACCTCATCCAGATCCAGAATGCAGTCACCATTTTGCCGCTGGATGATGATGGCAACATTCTTTTTGTAGAGCAATTCCGCATCGGCGCCAATAAATTGGTCCTGGAATTGCCGGCTGGCAAGATCGAAACTGGTGAAGAAGCACTGGCAACGGCTGAACGCGAGGTCCGCGAAGAGACTGGCCTGGCAGCCAAAACGATGCAGCCGCTTGGTAAATTCTTCGTTTCGCCGGGGTATTCCACTGAATTCATGTACACCTTCCTGGCTACCGGCCTTTACCCGGCCCCGCTAGACCCAGACGCCGATGAATTCATCCACCTGGTCAAAATTCCGGTAGAGCAAGTGATGGATATGCTGCAAAAAAGCGAGTTTGATGATGCCAAAACCCTGGCAACACTCGCCCAAGCGCTCCCTTTTATAGGTAAATAAACCGCATAATCAATATTCATCAAGCCCCTCAACCAAAATGATGATTTTGCCTCGAATGGGTCATGAATAATGAAAAACACCGGCATTACGATTTATAATTGTATGAACAACGGTTCATTCAATGGGACAACTGTGTCCCTATCTTTAATGGAGTCAAGATGACAAGAGAAAAGATCACAATTGATGCAAATGAAGCAGTGGCGCGAATTGCCTACTACCTCTCTGAGGTTGTAGCCATTTACCCCATCACTCCTTCATCCAGCATGGGTGAACATGCCGACGCATGGGCTGCCGCTGGAATGAAAAATCTTTGGGGAACTGTCCCCTCTGTTGTTGAAATGCAGTCCGAAGGTGGAGCTGCCGGTGCCGTTCATGGTGCTTTGCAGACCGGGTCTTTAACCACAACCTTCACTGCATCTCAAGGGTTGCTGCTGATGATCCCGAACATGTACAAGATCGCCGGCGAAATGACCCCAACTGTTTTCCACGTAGCCGCCCGCACCATTGCCACCCACGCCCTGGCGATTTATGGCGATCACTCTGACGTGATGGCTGCCCGCCAGACCGGCTTCGCTTTTCTCGCTTCAGATTCTGTGCAGGCTGCGCAGGATAGCGCTCTGATCGCCAACATGGCGACCTATGAAGCACGCGTTCCCTTCGTGCACTTCTTTGATGGCTTCCGCACTTCCGCTGAAGTCAACAAGATCGAACAGATCGCTGTTGAAGACATTAAAGCTCTCTTTGACGAAGATCGTGTTGCTGAGATCCGTGCCCGCGCATTGAACCCGGAACGTCCTGTTCTGCGTGGTTCCTCTCAGAACCCTGATGTTTTCTTCCAGAGCCGCGAAGCAACGAACAACTACTATACCCGTGTGCCTGGGATCGTCCAGAAGGCCATGGACAAATTTGCCAAGCTCATTGGCCGCCAATATCATATCTTCGATTACACCGGCGCTGCCGATGCCACCGAAGTGATCGTCATCATGGGCTCTGGCGCCGAAACTGCTGAAGAAACCGCCAAGTTCCTCAATCAGAAGGGCAAGAAAGTGGGTGTTGTCAACGTCCGCCTGTATCGTCCCTTCGATGTGGCTGCCTTCATCAAAGTTCTGCCCAGCACCACCCAGAAGATCGCCGTACTCGACCGCACCAAGGAACCTGGTTCCGTGGGCGAACCCCTGTACACCGATGTAGTTGCCGCCATTACTGAGGCCACTGTCAAAGGTCTCGTATCCTTCAAATCCACCCCGCGCGTCACCGGCGGTCGCTATGGTCTTTCTTCAAAAGAATTCACCCCGGCCATGGTCAAAGCCGTTTTCGACGATCTTGCTAAAGCCGATCCCAAAGATCATTTCACCGTTGGTATCAACGATGATGTGACCCACACCAGCCTCGATTTTGATCCGTTGTTCAGCATCAACTCCGAAACCACCAAACGCTGCGTGTTCTTTGGCCTGGGTTCCGATGGTACCGTTGGCGCCAACAAGAACTCCATCAAGATCATCGGCGAAGAGACCGAAAACTACGGTCAGGGTTACTTCTACTATGATTCCAAGAAGTCTGGCTCCGTCACCATCTCTCACCTTCGCTTCGGTCCGAACCCCATCCGCGCTCCGTACCTCATCGGACCCGAAGATGCTCAGTTTGTTGCCTGCCACAACTTCTCCTTCCTGGAGTGGTTGGACGTGCTCAAATTTGCTGCTCCCAATGCTGTCTTCCTACTGAACAGTCTGTACGGTCCCGAAGAAATTTGGGATCACCTGCCTCGTGAGGCTCAGAAAGACATCATCCAGAAGCACCTCAAATTCTACGTGATTGACGCTTACGAAGTGGCCGCCAAGACGGGTATGGGCAGCCGCGTGAACACCATCATGCAGACTGCCTTCTTTGCTATCAGCAATGTTCTTCCCCGCGAAGAAGCCATTGAACAGATCAAGAAATCCATCAAGAAGACCTACGGCAAGCGCGGTGAAGCAGTTGTGCAGAAGAACTACGAAGCTGTTGATCACACCCTGGCCAACCTGCACGAGGTGAAGGTTCCCGCTACTGTTACCAGCACCTTCAGCCGTCGCCCCGCAGTTCCTGCCGAAGCTCCTGAGTTTGTCCGTGACGTGCTCGGCTCCATCATCGCCTTCGAAGGCGAAAGCCTGCCCGTCAGCGCCATGCCTGTGGATGGTACTTATCCCACCGCAACCACCAAATGGGAAAAACGCAACCTGGCCCTCGAGATCCCTGTTTGGGAAGAAGACCTTTGTATCCAGTGCGCCAAATGCGCCATGGTCTGCCCCCACGCTGTGATCCGCGAGAAGGTCTACGATGCCAAGTATCTGGCAGATGCTCCTGAAACCTTCAAATCGATCGATGCCAAATTCAAAGAATTCCCCGGTATGAAATTCACCATTCAGGTTGCCCCTGAAGACTGCACCGGTTGTTCTTTGTGCGTCGAAGCCTGCCCTGCCAAAGACAAAGCTGATCCTACCCGCAAAGCCATCAACATGGCTCCTCAGCCTGCCATCCGCGAATCTGAAGCCAAGAACTGGGACTTCTTCCTGTCCTTGCCCAATCCTGATCCGGATGCCTACAGCCCCACCACTGTGAAGAATGCTCAGCTTGCTGAACCGCTCTTCGAGTTCTCCGGTGCCTGCGCTGGCTGCGGTGAAACTCCTTACCTCAAATTGGCCACCCAACTCTTCGGTGACCGTATGGTCGTAGCCAATGCAACTGGTTGTTCCTCCATCTATGGCGGTAACCTCCCCACCACCCCGTGGGCTGTCAACAATCAGGGTCGCGGTCCTGCATGGGCCAACAGCCTCTTTGAAGACAACGCCGAGTTCGGTCTGGGCATGCGCCTGACCCTGGACAAACAGAATGAATTTGCCCGCGAGATCCTCTCTGGCATGGGTGGCGAGATGGGTGATGAATTTGTCGCCAGCATTTTGAACGCCCCTCAGACAACTGAACCCGAGATCCGCGAGGTTCGCAAACGTGTTGAAGTTCTCAAGACCAAACTCCCCACCAGCAAAGACCCACGTGCCAAGATGCTCTTGGGTATTGCAGACTCTTTGGTAAAGAAGAGTGTCTGGATCATCGGTGGTGATGGTTGGGCTTACGATATTGGTTACGGTGGTCTCGATCACGTCATCGCTTCTGGCCGCAACGTCAACATTTTGGTCCTGGACACCGAGGTTTACTCCAATACCGGTGGTCAATCCTCCAAATCTACCCCGATCGGTGCTGTGGCAAAATTCAGCGCCAAGGGTAAGGGAATTGGCAAGAAAGACCTTGGCCTCATCGCCATGTCTTACCGCTACGTCTATGTAGCCAGTGTGGCCATGGGCGCAAACGATCAGCAGACCCTCAAAGCCTTCCTCGAAGCAGAAGCATACGACGGCCCGTCTCTGATCATTGCCTACAGCCATTGTATCGCTCACGGTATTGACATGAAGAATGGTCTGGAACAACAGAAACTTGCTGCTCAGTCTGGCGTGTGGCCGCTGTATCGCTACAATCCTGATCTGATGGAACAGGGCAAGAATCCGTTGGTGCTTGACAGCAAAGATCCTACTTTGAGCGTGAAAGACTACGCTTACAAGGAAAATCGCTATCGCATGCTGCTGCAGAGCGACGAAAGCCGCGCCGAAGTCTTGATGACCGAAGCCGAAGCCAATGCAAAAACCCGTTGGGAACTTTACAAGCAAATGGCTGCCGTTCAATACAGCAAACCAGAAGAAAGCCAGCAGTAAGTCTTTTAGGAACGCAAACAGCCGGAGGAAATTCCTCCGGCTGTTTTTTCTTTACCTGGATGATTAATAAAAAACAGACTCATTACTGAGTCTGTTTAGTTTTATGACTGTGCTGTTTCGTCGGGACCGGATTCGTTGAATTTCTTCTGGCGATAGACGATCCGACCACGAGTTAGATCGTAGGGGCTCATTTCTACCTTCACATGATCCCCGAGAAGGATGCGAATGTAGTACTTTCGCATTCGGCCTGCCAGATAAGCCAAAACCTCATGACCGTTGTCTAACCTAACCCTAAACTGTGTACCAGGTAAGGCCTCAACGATCAAACCTTCCATTTGTATTTTATCTTCTTCCTTGGCCATCTCTCCTCCTCCAGAACAATACTAGAACCCAAGAGCCAACAACTACTCGCTTAGTTTAGTGAACTGGCGGCGTTTGATGCGGCGGATGGCTTTCTTCTTCTCAACACGGCGGGTTTCACTCTTGGAGACGAACCAGCGTTTGCGGCGAAGGGTGCTCAACACACCACTCTTTACAACTTTCTTGCGAAAGCGTTTCATCAAAGAATCAGATGATTCATTGGGGCGTAAAACGACTACTGGCATTTATACTCTCACCTCCAATCCTGCTAAAGAATGAAAAACTGCGTGCTTTGCGCGCGCAGCCTCAGATTTTCTCAACATCTTTTTAGGACGGGTTTCAACCAGGGCGATCTTCACCTCTTGAGAACTTCAGTTTAACGGCTGACAGGCACAATAACAACCTCACAATTATACCGCGAAAACCCAGAATTGACAGGTCAGTTTTGTTCCGTGATCAGCTTTTCGTTTCTTTATAGTATGAAAAGAGACCATAGAATTTCTTGTTTTGTGATTATATAATCAAATCAACCTATAAGGAGATAGCGATATGACTAAGAAATGGATACTCAGAGTCACTGTGATCGTCGTAGCCATTGCAATCATCGCCGCCATCATTCCAGGTACTGCTTCTGCAAAGCAGATCGAACCCCCAGGTATAGCATTTGGAAAATGGACCGTTGGAACCGAAAGATCATTTGATTTCTCAATGACTACCTATCCAAATTGGCTGCAAATAATGGATATAAACGTTACAGAACTAACCGCTGCTGGACAGGTCTGTCATCCCTTCAGAGGTGGCCAGTTTGGTTGGATGGCCGATATCCGTCAATTGGTCGGAAAAGAATGGGTAAAAGTTCCCACCACCCAGGGGTTCCTTTTTGGACCAGAAGGTTCCTACTTTGCTTGCGTCACCGCCCCCGCTGCGGGTACTTATGCATTCTTTGCTTATTTTGATGAATCCAAAGCCCCGAAATCAGCCTTCAACCAGAAGGTCTGCCAATATCAAGATTGGATTGCCTATTTCTGGTATCATGGCGATTCCTATCCATGGGATGCAGGTTATTCTCTAGAAATTCACCTGGCAAATGACCCATCGGGATTCCCTACCGGGAAAACCGTAACTTATGAGATCTTGGGAGACTATCCTATTACCGGACTCGAAGGCTTACCTCAAACTGGAAGCACCACTTCCTGGGATGATGGCGAGATCTATGCCACCTTCACTGATTACATTTTTACCGGTGATTTTGATACTATCCCCGATTTTACAAACAGCATCAAAGTAACAACAGGCGGGTGCTCCTACACCTTACCCTTATCTAACATTACCTATGACGATCTCTTTAACTAAGTAACAATGTAAACTTATATAACCCAGGAAAGAGCCACCAAAATGTTGGTGGTTCTTCTTCGTAAATTAGATACTGAGATAGATCCTCCACGATAATCTCAATAAAAAAACCGGGTAGGTCCAGGTATAACCTACTCAATGCCTAAGTTTTGCTTGATCTCCAAAAAGAATATCTATCTTAATAACAAATAATTACCATACCTTAAATCAAAAAAGCCCAAATGGGCTTTTTAGAAAGAGACTTTCATCTCAGCATTTAATAGAAAAAGTCTCTTGGCAATGACCTGCTCTCCCAGGA
>CAZWKK010000043.1:4404-10896 GCA_964634855.1 uncultured Anaerolinea sp. | reverse complement strand
CTGGCGGGACCCGCGAGCTGAAATCTTGGATCCAAACCGTGGCGTATGCCCCGCGATCTGGCGCCACCCGTGTGGTCTCTGGTCCTGGCGGCTGCCAGGCGCCGAGTTCAGGTTACGTAGGTTCCACTGGTTTCATCTGGCCGACCGGCTCCAACTACATCTCCGGGTTTGACTTTACCAGCTACCATTTGGGAATTGATATCGCCGCCGCATTAGGTACCCCGGTTATGGCATCAGATAGCGGCACCGTGGTTTATGCTGGTTGGAACGACACCGGCTATGGTTACATGGTCATGATCGACCACAACAATGGCTACGCCACTCTGTATGGTCACCTTTCTTCCGTATCGGTCACCTGTGGTTCCAATGTACTGCAAGGCTCCATCATCGGGTTGGCTGGTTCCACGGGTAATTCCACCGGCGCCCATCTGCATTTTGAGGTTCGTCTGAATGGTAGCTTTGTCAACCCGCACTACGTTTTACCCTAAGGATTAATGATAATAAAAAGGCCGCTGCCACGAAGGCAGCGGTCCTTTATTTTAAGGGTTAGAGCAGGTCAGGGGGATCGACCGTGATCTCTACGCTGACCCCATGCGGGCGCCATGTCTCGATGGGATGGCTTTTGAGCAGCTCGCGAGCAGCACCTCCATTGAGGATGAAATGCCAGCGGTAGAGGCCGTTGCGCTTGCCGTAGAAACAGGGAACGGGGCCAATGAGCTTGAGCGATTTGAGGCTGGCCAACTCTGCCCAGGTGGCAAAGCGCTCAGCGCTGGCCTGGGTAGCCTGAGCTACCACTGATTCTTGATAGTGGGTGAATTCAAAGCGGATCAACTGGGTAAAGGGCGGATAGACCGTCTTGCGGCGGAAATCCAATTCCTGTTCGTAAAATCCATTGAAGTCGTGCAAAGAGGCAGCCTGGATGGCGTAGTTCTCCGGGTGGTACGTCTGGAAGATGGCCTTGCCGCCCCGACCGCTGCGCCCGGCACGCCCAGCCACCTGGCTGAGCAATTGAAAGGTGCGTTCCTGGGCATGGAAATCGGGTAGGTTCAGGCTTACATCGGCCAGGATCACGCCCACCAGGGTGACCAACGGCAGGTCCAGCCCTTTGGCCAGCATTTTGGTGCCGATGAGAATGTCGGCGCGGTGCTGGGTAAAGTGGTCCAGGATCAGGTCATGGGCGCCTTTGAGGCGGGCGGTATCGGCATCCCAGCGCAGCACTCTGGCATTGGGGAATTGATCCACCACCTGTTTTTCCAGACTTTCGGTACCCAGCCCAAACTGGCGAATGTTCTTGCCGCCGCATTGTGGGCAGGTGACAGGCATTTTGCGATGATAGTTGCAAATGTGGCATTGCAGGTCGTTACTGGCAGCATGAAAGGTAAGCTGCGTTTCACAGCGTGGACAGCGCAGTACGTAGCCGCAATCGCGGCAGAAAACGTAGGTGGCAGAACCGCGCCGGTTGAGGAAAAGGATGCTTTGTTCGTTATGTTCCAAAGTCTCTTGCAGTGCCTTTTTGAGAGGTGCGCTGAGCACAGACCGATTGCCAGCTTTCAACTCCTCACGCATGTCTACGATCTGCACGGGCGGCAATGGCAGACTGCCGGGTTCGCCATCCACCGCCTGGTTGGCCTGGTGGGCGTAGATGCGCTCAGCCAGATGCAACTCTTGCCAGCCTTCATGCCTGGCACGGTAGAGCTGTTCAACCGTGGGGGTGGCTGAGCCCATGATGAGAGGGATCTTGAGCAGTTCGGCGTAGGCGATGGCTGTTTCCACCGCTGAATAGTGCGGGCGGAAATCATCTTGAAAATACGATTCGTCATGGCATTCATCAATAATGATCAGCCCCAAATTGGGCAAAGGCGCAAAAAGGGCGCTGCGTGCTCCCACTACCACGGGCAGATCACCGCTGCGGATGCGCCGCCAGCTATCGTAGCGCTCCCCGGGAGACAATTTTGAATGGATGAGTCCGACCTTTTGGGGAAAACGAGCATAAAAGCGGCGTACGGTCTGGGGGGTAAGCGAGATCTCCGGTACCAGTACAATGGCGCCTTTACCGCTGGCAAGGGCTGCCTGGACGGCATGCAAATAGATCTCGGTCTTGCCAGAGCCAGTGACACCCACCAGCAGGTTGTTTTGCGCAGGAACTGAGCCGTTGATCTGGCCGGCGATCTTTTGCCAGACGACGTTTTGATCTGCTGTCAGGCGCGGGGCATGTTGCAAGACAGGGCTAAGGTCTGAAAGGGGGTCGCGGATGACCTCGCTCTCACCAATGGAGATCAGCCCAAGGTCGGCCAGGGTTTTCAGATCAGCGGCGTTAGTGCCTGATTCTGCGTACAGCATGGAAACGTCCGTAGGGCTGTCTTCGCGAGCCAACACCTTTATGGCATTGCCAAGCCGCTGCTTGACGGGCGCGCTGCGGCGGCTGGCGTTGATCTGTTCCAGGGCACTCTCGGCACTCGCCAGCAGGCTGGCGTTTCGTAGGGTTCTGGGGTGAACCGATGGCGGTAACAGCACCGATTCACTGGTGGCCAGGCCACGCTTGAGCAGTCCGGGTAGACTCTCGCGCCAGTTGATCTTGGGGAATGCAGCATCTACCTGGCGGCCGCGCATGGGGCCATTTTTCTGCAACACCTTCAGGATGCGCTGCTGCAGTGGGGTCAGGTCGGGGCCAGGTTCGTTGCCGGTGGGGCGGATCAGCACATCGGCATGTTGGCTGAGGCCGGGCGGCACCATCTGATCCAGGTTCTCGGCCAGGCTGGAGAAGTAATACTCGCTCATCCAGGCGGCCAGTTCCATTTGTGCGCCAGTGAGTACCGGCTTCTGGTCCACCAGGCTGGCAATGGGTCGCACCTCTGGCACGGAAGGGAATTCGATCAGCGATAGAACGAGTGCCTGCACCACCTGGCGGCCAAAAGGCACCGTCACCAGCGAGCCGGGTTGCACCAACGCTTCCAGGTCGTCCGGGATGGCGTAATCAAAGACATCTGTGATCTGGGCAATGTTGACGGAAACCCGGGCGAATTTTGACATGCAAATATTTCCTCTGATCAGGCGAGAATGACGGCGGCACCGTAACCGACCACCTGGGTCTTGTCGCCGGTGCTATCAGCGGAGGTGCTGTGATGGATGACCTGAACGCTTTTGGCGCCCAACTCTTTTGCGGTCCAGAGTACAACTGCCACAGCCCCTGAACCGCAAGCGAAGGCAGTTTTTTCAGCCTCAGCCTTCAGCACCGCAGCAGGATCGAATGCCGCAAAATGCTCGAGCATGTGTTTATCAAAGTGGTTGGCTTCGTGCTCAGAATAATAATGCGAAAGGTCTGTACTGGCCACCAGCAGCACGTTTTTGCCAGCCAGCACGCTGGCCAGCGCCAGGCTAAACTGCTGCAGGGCATCCGGCTTGTGCTCACGGATCATCAGAGGGATCAAATTGAAATGTCCTTGCAGCGCCACCTGCAGGAAGGGCAGTTGGATCTCCAGCGAATGCTCCTGGTCATTGACCACAGCCGCCAGCTTGCTGCCGGTTTGCTTAAAGAGTTGATCGTTGAGGGCATTCAGGCTTTCATGGTCAATGGCCACCTCCCCAAGCGGAGTGGCATAGTGTTTGTGGGCACTGGTGATGTAGGGCATGGGCATGTATTCATGCATGGGGGAGACCACTACCACAGTATCGTAGTGCTGCCCCTGTATGGCTTTGTAGGCATATCCCGCAGTGGGGCCGGAATAACGGTATCCGGCATGAGGGGTAATGATGCCGAGCACTTTGCCATCTAATTTTGCCAGGTCAGCTTTATTGATGAACCCGGATACCTCTTCACTTAGTAGTTCTGCTTTGCCAGGGTACCAGGTTCCGGCAATTGGAGAAGGACGGATCGGGTTAATGTTTGTCATAGGAATCTCCTTTGATCAAATTCATTATACAAGTGTCTGACGTGCATAGCGAAAAAAACAGGAATCTTGTAAAAAGATTCCTGTTTTGCAGTCAGTGCAATTCTTTTAGCGGGCTAGAAAGTCCCACGGGTTGACGGTGGAGCCGTCTTTACGCAGCTCAAAGTGCAGATGCGGGCCAGAGGAGTTACCGGTGGTACCCAGCAGGCCGATGGGTTCGCCCTGGGTGACGCTCTGGGCGCAAGCCACGTTAATGGCGTCCAGGTGGGCATAAACCGATTGCCAGCCGTTGCCGTGATCCAGAATGATGAGGTTACCGTAGCCTACATTACTCCAACCAGCATAGACCACAACCCCGGCGGCCGTAGCCCACACGGAATTATCCAGCGAGCCGGCGATATCAATGCCGTGATGGATGTTGGTGTAGTCGTAGCCGGAGAGGTAAGTCTCAACGGTTGGCCAAACAAAGGTGCCGTCGCCTTCAAGACCTTCAGTGACAACGCCGCAGTAGCCAGGGCCAATGCTCGAGGCCGTTACAGGGGTATCGCGGCTGAAGTGCGGCAGCCAGTCAGTATATTCCCAGATGCCGTTGGGGATGAAGAGCATGGTGCCTGAGGGAATGTTCGGCAGTGACCAATCGCCCAGGGTATCTTTGTTCAGTTTGTTGGCTGGCCAATCGATGATGGCTTCAGGGGTGACCTCAAAGAACTTGGCCACACCGTTCAGACCATCGCCGGTTTGCCATTTGTAGATGGCGCCATCTTGCGGCGGAATGTTGATCTGCATGCCGGGCATCAGGTTGTCGGGGATATCGCCCAGAACGTACTTGTTGCTCCATAATAAGGTCTCGGGTTTCAGACCGAATTTATCGGCCAACCCAAACAGGGTATCACCGCTTTGCACAGTGTATTGAATAATGGCATCGCGCGGGTGCGCGGGCAGGTTGGTATAAAGCTGGGCCAACCGGGTGATACCAAAATCACTCTCCAACGCAGCCCCACCAGAAGCGTTGCTAACCGGTAATGGGGTGGATTGCGCCAGTGGAGTCAACTGGTTGGCGGCGGCAGCCGCCGCGGTTTCAGGGCGCTGATCTTTGAGGAAATACTTGTTCATCACCCAGGCAACCACCAGGATGAGGACAACAACGGAAACGCCCGTTATTATATGAAGGGATGTTTCACCCAGGCCAAGATGAAGGAGTTTTTGCCAGATCTTTTGCCAGTTACCGCTAAACCAGCTTTTTTGTGTTTCATCAGGTTGAACCGAGCCCTCATCCCCCGAAGTGGGTAATGGATTTGAATTCGGATTTTCAGTCATAGATTTTGTATGGGTACCTCTTGTGGCATCATAACAGACAAGTTTTTATCGGTCAAGAAAGGGAAATTGACTTATCCCGGATGATTAGACAGCTCCAGGGTCAAGATTTGCTCCATTTTTGGCATTGTTAATTCTTTATCAGAACCCTGCGGGCAGACGCTTGTTTGCTTGACGCTCATTTTTCAGCATGGTATGATTATTGTCAATATTTTAGCACTCTAACGCGTCGAGTGCTAAAAAGGGCAGAATGAACGAACTGACTGAACGACAAAAGTTTATCTTATCGCTGGTAGTACGAGAATATATTCGCACTGCCATCCCGGTAGGGTCAAAACATATGGTGGATCAATACCATCTTGATTTCAGCTCTGCTACGGTTCGAAATGAACTGGCAGAACTGACGGAGAAGGGGTATTTGCGTCAGCCACACCTTTCTGCCGGGCGTGTGCCTACGGAAGAGGGGTACAGGCTGTTCGTGGGTAATCTGGTGCAAGACACCGATATCCCTGAATCCATGCGTCGTACCATCAGCCATCAGTTTTACCAGATGCGCCAGGATGCTGAACAGTGGACCCGCCTGGCGGCTTCCATTTTAGCCCACCAGTCACGCGGCGCCTCATTGGTCACCGCACCCCATCCGGACCAGGCTCGTTTCAAACACATGGAGCTGATCGCTTCGCGTGGGCGACAGGTTTTGATGGTGCTCGTCTTGATGGGCGGAGAGATCTTGCAGCGTTTTGTTTTACTGGCAGAACCCGTGAGCCAGGAACAGCTTTCTCTGGTGGCCAACCGCTTGACCCATCTTTTTGCCAACCGCGATGTGCGGGAACTCAAGCGTTCTCCGTTTGATCTGAACAATCTGGAAAAAGAGATCTTTAACCTGGTGGTGGACCAGATGCAGCAGGCTGATTCGGTGGTGGCTGGCGAGGTGGTGCTGGATGGCATTACCAACGTACTGGCCGAACCTGAATTTTCTGGCTCTGATGAAGCTCGTAAAGCTCTCAAAGTGCTGGAAGAGAAACCCATGCTGCAGCACCTGCTTTCTGAGACCGTGTTGCACGGGTCATCTGTGGGCGGGGTTCAGGTGCTCATCGGCGGCGAGGGCATCTGGGACAGCTTGAGCCAATGCTCCATCGTGCTGGCTCGTTATGGCACCCCGGGCGTCTCAACTGGCACACTGGGTGTGCTGGGACCGATGCGTATGCCGTATGGAAGAACTATTTCCATTGTGCGTTTCCTTTCGGGTCTGTTAAGCGACCTGGTAAACGACACAATGATCGATTAATCT
>CAZWKK010000043.1:0-4304 GCA_964634855.1 uncultured Anaerolinea sp. | reverse complement strand
GGGGCTGCCTGGTCTGAAGGCATTGAACTGATCTCCCGCAAACTGCAATCCATTTTGGATGCAGAGGGAATTGAACGCATTAATCAAAACAAGATCCAATTCGACCCGAACCTGCATGAAGCGATCTCGAATGAAGATGCTCCCGATTTTGAGAGCGGCGAGGTCATCGAAGTAGTTCGACAAGGTTACAAAATTGGCGATCGAATTCTGCGCCCGGCAATGGTGCGCGTAGCAAGATAACTGGAGGATTCATGGGAAAAATCATTGGTATTGATCTGGGAACAACGAACTCGGTCGTCGCAGTCATGTCGGGCGGTGAACCAGTCGTCATCCCCTCTGCTGAAGGAGAACGGCTCGTCCCTTCTGTAGTGGCTGTCAACAAGAATCACGAGCGTATTGTGGGGCGCTCTGCCCGTAACCAGGCGATCGTCAACCCGGAGAATACCATTTTCTCCATCAAACGCTTCATGGGACGTAAGTTCAGTGATGCCGAAGTGCAGCATACGCTCAGCCGTGTGCCGTACAAGGTGACTGGTGCCAGTAATGGCGATGTGCGGGTGGTGCTGGATGGCAAGGAGTACAGCCCCCCGGAAGTAAGCGCCATGATCCTTGCCAAATTGAAAGCCGATGCTGAAGCCTATTTGGGCGGACCTGTGACCCAGGCGGTCATTACCGTGCCGGCTTACTTTAATGATGCCCAGCGCAATGCCACCAAAGATGCCGGACGTATTGCCGGGTTGGAAGTACTGCGCATCATCAACGAACCGACTGCCTCTTCACTGGCTTACGGTTTGGATAAGAAAAAGAACGAGATCATCGCCGTTTATGACCTGGGCGGTGGCACCTTTGATATTTCTGTGCTTGATGTTGGAGATGGCGTCTTTCAGGTACGTTCCACCAATGGTGATACCTTCCTGGGCGGCGACGACTTCGATCAGCGCATTATGGATTATTTGATCGACGAGTTCAAGAAATCGAACCAGATCGATCTGCATGCAGATCGCCAGGCTTTGCAGCGTCTTAAAGAAGCTGCCGAAAAAGCCAAGATCGAACTTTCTACTGTGCAGCAGACTGAGATCAACCTGCCCTACATCACTGCAGATGCCACCGGTCCCAAGCACCTGGTCATGACCCTCACTCGCGCCAAGTTGGAACAACTTACCGGTGATCTGGTGACCAAAACATTGGACCCCATCCGTCGCGCTCTGGCAGATGCCGGCCTCAAGACCAGCGACATCAACGAAGTGGTGTTGGTGGGCGGTATGATCCGTATGCCGGCTGTACAGGAAGCGGTCAAACGCGAGTTTGGTAAAGAACCGCACAAAGGCGTCAACCCTGACGAGGTGGTGGCCGTTGGTGCCGCCATTCAAGGCGGTGTGCTGGGCGGCGAAGTGAAGGACATTTTGCTGCTGGACGTCACCCCATTGACCCTCTCTGTGGAAACTTATGGCGGCATTTCTACCCCGCTCATCGAACGCAACACCACCATCCCGACCCGCAAGAGCCAGGTATTTTCTACGGCGTCTGATGGGCAGACCCAGGTGGAAGTTCATGTGCTGCAGGGCGAGCGCCCCATGGCCGCAGATAACAAATCGCTTGGTAAATTTACCCTGGATGGCATCCCCTCTGCGCCGCGCGGCATTCCGCAGATCGAGGTCACCTTTGATATTGACGCCAATGGCATCATCAACGTGACCGCACTGGACAAGGCGACCAACCGCAGCCAGCACATCACCATCACCGCTTCCAGCGGCTTGAGCGAATCGGAAATTCAGAAGATGAAATCTGAAGCTGAAGCCCATGCTGATGAAGACATGAAACGCAAAGAGATGGTGGAAGCCAAAAACATGGCCGATAACACGGTCTACACGGCCGAGAAACTACTGAAAGACAACGGCGATAAAGTTCCCGCCGAGATGAAAAAACAGGTGGAAGATGCTGTGGCCAGTCTGCGCACCGCCATGAACGGCGATGATGTAGAAGGGTTACGCAAAGCCACCGAGGCTTTGAACGAACAGATCCAAAAAGTGGGTGCCAGCATGTACTCCCAACCGGGTGCAGCAGGCCCTGTAGAAGATGCTGGACCTACCCCTGATGGCGGCTCAACCGGCGGGCAAACCCCCGGCGGCGACAGCGGCGATGTGGTGGATGGTGAGTTCAAATCTGTATAATTTCTGCAACATTGTTTGATAGAATAACAGGATTGGGCGATCGCTTGGCTCAGGGTCGCCCTCCTGTTTCAACTTATTAAGGTACAGGGATATACGAGTGGCAACTCAACGTGACTATTATGAAGTATTAGGGGTATCGCGAAACGCCTCCCAGGAAGAACTGAAATCGGCGTTCCGCTCATTGGCTCGCAAATATCATCCGGATGTGAACAAAGAGCCGGATGCTGAAGAAAAGTTTAAAGAGATCAACGAGGCGTATGCCGTCCTTTCGGATGACGATAAGCGCCGCGTTTATGACCAGTACGGAAAAGATGGGCTGAACGGCGCCGGGGGTGTGCCGGATTGGTCCAGCATGGATTTTTCGGATATATTCGGTGAATTCTTTGGCTTTGCTACTGGGGCTAGCCGTCAGCGACAGAACGCTCCGCGCCGTGGGGCTGACCTGAGCTATTCAGTGAGCCTGGCCTTTGAAGAAGCCATTTTTGGCATTGAAAAAGAGATCGAGATCACCCGCGACGAAATGTGTTCCACCTGCCGCGGCAAAGGTGCTGAACCCGGCACCACGGTGACCAAATGTGCCACCTGCGGCGGCCGCGGTGAGGTTCGCCAGGTGCACCAGACCTTCTTGGGGTCAATGGTGCAGGTGGTGACCTGCCCCAACTGTAACGGTCGTGGTGAAGTGATCGCCACCCCTTGCCATACCTGCCACGGACGTGGGCTGGAACGCAAGACGGTAAAGAAGACCGTCTCCATCCCCGGCGGTGTAGATAATGGCAACCAGGTTCGCCTGGCTGGCGAAGGCCAACCCGGTGTGAATGGTGGGCCGAACGGCAACCTGTACATTGAGATCAAGGTCAAACAACATCAGTTCTTCAAACGCAAGGGCAATGACCTGTTGCTGGATCTAAACATCAACATCGCTCAGGCGACCCTGGGCGCTGACATTGAAGTTCCTACCATTGATGGCACCGCCAAGCTGACCATTCCGGCCGGCACGCAACCTGGCAAGGTGTTCACCCTGCGCGGCAAAGGCAGCCCAAGCGTTCGCAGTAACGGCAGCCGCGGAGACCAGTTGGTCATTGTCAATGTGGAAGTACCTTCCCACTTGACGCCTGATCAGCGCAAATTGTTTGAACAGCTTGCTGCCACCCTCGGCACTGAGGTGAGACCGCAAGAGAAGAGCTTTGTCGATATTCTCAAGGAGGTGTTGGGTGGCTGATGCAAAATGGTTGGAAATTTCATTGGTTGTAGATGGTGAACTGGCTGAAGCTGTGGCTGAAGTGCTTGACCGTTTTACCACCGGTGGTGTTGTGGTGGAAAGCAATGTTAAATACAACGATGCAGAAGATGAAGGCACTCCGTATGGGCCTGTAAAGGTATATGGCTACCTGGAAAATACTCCCAACATCGAGCACGACCGCCAGAAGCTGGAAGAAGCGCTCTGGCACCTGCATTTTATTCGCGAACTGCCACAACCGTCTTACAGGCCAATCCAGGAAGAAAACTGGATGAACGCCTGGAAAGAACATTATCATCCCATTCCCATCGGCAAGAAGTTGCTGGTGCTGCCAGCCTGGATCAAACAGGAAGATCAGACCCGCATTGCCATCAAGATCGATCCCAGCATGGCCTTTGGCACCGGCACGCATCCTTCTACACAACTGTGTTTGCAGTTGATAGAAGAGTACACCGAACCCAAGAAATCCGTCATTGATATTGGCTGCGGATCGGGCATTCTATCCGTGGCTGCCATTAAAATGGGCGCAAGCCATGCTCTGGCAGTGGATATTGATCCTGAATCAGTGAAAGCCACTGCTGAAGCCGCTGAGGCCAACGAGGTAAAAGGCGCCATAGAAGAAGGCCTTGGCTCTGTAAAAGAGATCGGCGAGGGAAAGTTCTCTATTCAGAAAGCGCCAGTCGTGCTGGCCAACATTCTGGCCCCGGTACTCATCCGCCTCTTTGATGCCGGCATGGCCGACCTGGTTGAACCTGGCGGCGTTATCATTCTGGCAGGGATTCTGGCCGATCAGGCAGACGGCGTCATCGATTCTGCAGGCAAACACGGCTTGACCTTTGTAGAAAAACGCCAGAGCGGCGATTGGGTGGCCCTGGTTTGCCGCTGCGAGTAACTTT
>CAZWKK010000042.1:0-10923 GCA_964634855.1 uncultured Anaerolinea sp. | reverse complement strand
CGGGGGAAGAAACAGGTTTTTGCCCGATAAAGTACGGTTTCTCAGCAGAAGCAGAAGCCTCTCCTCTTACGGTGACTTTCTCTTTGAATTCAGCAATGATGATTGGGCCGGGAATGCGGCGCGGCAGACCACCATCAAAAGCGATGTAGCCGTCAGAGAGGTCGCGCAAGAAGGTGGCAGACAGACCAAAATCAGCAGTGGTGATGGAGAAGAGGAATTTTTCAGGGTTCACAACGCTTAAAACACCTTCGATCTCTTTAAGAGGCGTAGACAGGTGTGTGTTGAAGGCAGTTCCGCTGCTCAGATCATCTACATCTGCACTGAAGGCATAACTGACGAAGTGAAGGGCATGTTCTCCGCAGATCTCAAGCGCAACGCGTTCTTCTTTGCTCTCAGCTTTATCATCCACATAGTAAAAATGCGGATAGCCGTGATTTTCGATTTTCAGATCAGTACCAGCTTTTCTAACCAGTTTACGCACACGCATACGGGCATCTTGCAAGACTTCAAAATCAACCTTACCGCGAGTAGCAGGGCCTTTGCGGGTCTCAACTGTGTAGGGGGTGGTGGCTAGAAGCAGGTCGGCGATGATGTCTGCCACCTCTACCATGTCTTTTTCATCCAGACCGCGTTGGGTCATCCAGGGGGTGCCAAAGCGGATGCCAGAGGCGAAGAGGGCAGTCTTATCGCCTGGGATGGTGTTGCGGTTGAGAACGATGCCAGCTACGTCTAGAATGCGAGCGGCTATGTCACCAGAAAGGGGGGTGCCATCAGGCCCAACAATGGTCTTGCAATCCAGGTTGGCCAGATGCGTATTGGTACCGCCAAAGGGAATGCGCATGCCGCGTTCACGTAATCGGTCTGTGAGCACCTGTGCGTTCTTGATGATCTGCTGCTGCAATTTGGCAAATTGTTCAGTCTGTGCCAGCTTAAAGGTGGTCGCCATGGCGGAGATGGCATGAATATGCGGACCACCCTGTTCGCCAGGGAAGACGGCTTTATCGATCTTGCGGGCGATGGCTGCATCACTGGTGATGATGACGGCGCCGCGAGGGCCACACAGGGTCTTATGCGTGGTGAAGGAGATCACATGGGCGTATCCCACCGGGGAGGCGATGGCTTTGGCAGCGATCAGGCCGGCGATGTGAGAAATGTCAGCCAGCAAAAAAGCACCGACAGAATCTGCGATGGCGCGGAAGCGGGCAAAATCGGGGACCCATGGGTAAGATGAATAGCCGCAGATGATGACCTTGGGCTGGTGTTCTTTTGCCAGTGCTTCCACCTGATCGTAATCGATCATCTCTGTGACGGGGTCCACATTGTAGTGGAAGACTTTATAGAGCTTGCCGGAGCGATTGACCGAAGAGCCGTGAGAAAGATGGCCGCCGTGCAGCAGGTTCATACCCAGAATAGTGTCGCCGGGTTCGATGAGGGCGTTATAAACGGCATTGTTGGCAGGTGCGCCAGAAAGGGGTTGGACGTTCACAAAGATCTGGTCCGCACTTACTTTGTCTGTGGCAAAGGTTTCTGCACAGCGACGGCGAGCCAGGCTTTCGATCACATCAGCGTATTCAACGCCTTTGTAATAGCGTGGGTCGGCGTAGCGGCGGTAATTGGCCAAGCGGGCAGGGTAATCGAGGATCTCTTTTTCCGACATGGTGCGCATTTCTTCATCGGGGTATCCCTCTGCATACAGGTTCTGGAAGACTGAACCCAGTGATTCTCGCACGGCTTCAGGTGCAGAAGATTCAGAAGGAATCAAGATCAGCTTGTTTACCTGACGATCCGCTTCAAAGTTGATCAGGTCATTGACCTCGGGATCAACCTGAGAAAGCGAACCACGAAAAAGAAAATCGGTCATTTTGGAATCTCCTAGTAGAGTTTATCCAGCAAAAATAAATAAAAAACCACTCCAGGTGTCGGTTAAACACCTTTGAGTGGTTGAGATGTGTAAAAAATTCGTCATTCGAGACTCAGAGCCAGACCTAATAATCCCACAAAGATGAGAGAACTGGAGAAGCTGGTAAAGCCTTGATCTGTGACCATGTTTAATTCTATCCCCGCTTATAAATTGGGTCAAGGATTAAGCAACCGAATGCCGAAATGAGATGAAATTTATTTCAACTCAAGGTTCAGCCAATCTACCATGGTCTTGAGCACTTCTGCTTTCTCTGGCTCGTTGTGCAATTCGTGATAGTAGCCCACCCATTCCTTATAGGTGACCTTGCTGAGTGGGGCGGCCAGGGCAAATTCTTTAGTCTTGCCAGGGTTGACTAAGCGGTCTTCGGTGCCTTGCATGAGCAGCAAAGGGATGGGAAATTCTGCCGCATGCTGCAAGCAGTAAGCACCATTTGCGAACATATCCTCTGCCAGGCGTGGAGAGATGAAAGGATGCACCAACGGGTCAGCCATGTATTTCTCCGCTACTGATGGGTCTCTGGAGAGACCGCTGACATCGAGGGTATTGTTGATCTTTGTCTTGGGAGCGAGTACTGCGAGGACCTTACTGGCGATCTTCAGAGTAGCTGGAACGGGTTTGGCGGTGGCCAGGCCGGGGCTGGTGATGATGGCGCCTTTCAGATCCGCTTTCTGAGTCAAAACGAAATATAGACCCAAATTGCCGCCCAAACTATGCCCATAGAGGAAGGTAGGTACACCAGGGAAGTGTTCTTTGGCATTTTGGATATTTTGGCTGATGTCACCCATCACCGCAGCGTTGGAGGTGGTGTAACCACGTTCGCCATCAGAATGGCCATGTCCGCGCAGATCAAAGCCTACCATGCCGAAGCCGGCCTGAGCAAATGCTTCAGCTACGTGATCATAGCGACCGATATGCTCGCCTAAACCATGAACCAGTGCGATGGAGGCTTTTACCTGACCTTCGGGTTTCCATTCTTTTGCGTAAATGTTCAGCCCATCCGGGGTTTTCCAGGAAAACTCATTCTGCAGCATACTCTCTCCTTGTTACGACGATTGGTTTACAAGACAATTATTTGTATCTTATAATCAATTTGTCTTTGAATTTAAGTGTATTCAAAAGACTTAAAACTTCAAGTGTCTGTTGAGCCATTTTTAGGACAAACATCTTAGAACCGTTTATGATTGAAAAAGAAATATTCTTGAATCACAATCCAGCGACTGAAAGTGAAACAATATGACCCAAACCTCAAAACCAACCCTGACGGCAGCAGAAAAGAAAAGTGGTTGCCTGTCCATTTTTGCCTTTGTGGCAATTTCTTTATGGGTACTCATCCTCTCTGGCGTCGAGATCTTTTTAAACTGGACCATGGAACAGAGTCTTTTTGAAAACAGTGTCACTTTGCCAGATTTCCGCTGGGTGACTCACGGTATTACAACCGGACTCATCTTGATCACTTTATTGATCACTTATTTCGTGGCCAAAAACCCGCGCCTCAAGATCGCTGCCCAGGTATGGGCGTTCGCCGCTGGTTTTGCTTTGCTTGCAACACCTGTGAAAAAAATGTGGATCACTTATCAGCAAGAAACTGCAGTTTTGTTGATCTTGCTCATATTCATTTACACCTCTGTAGTCTTCCTCATTCGCTCCCGTAAACAACCCGTCCAGGCGGAAGACCCCAAAAAGAAGAATTCTTCTGTCTTTGGTATTTTCGCTCTGGTATCTGGCGTTCTGATGCTTCCCTGGGTGTTGTGGGGGTCGCTTGGTTCATTAGATGACACTTTACTTTATTTGGTGCTGGGTCTTGAATTTGGCTTTATGACCGTGCTCTTTCTTTATCCATTCCTGTTTGATCGCACCCAGAGTGAAGATCGCGAACTACACCCTGTAGATTTCCTTATTGACGGGTTTGTAGCAGCCATGTTCCTCATAATTATGCTGACATCGTTGGCGCAAAATGGCTCTCAGCCGCTGATGATCATTGTGCTGCCAGTGATGGGTTTTGTGATGGCACTTATTGCCATTGCCACCCGGGGCAGCAAGGATCATGGTCGTTTATCTGTTGGATTGCTAGCTGCCTTTGCCCTGATGGGGCCGTTACTCTGGTTCGATAGCGATGAGCTTTCGTTGGTCATTTCCAGTGGTGCTGGAGAATCTTTGCCCTGGGCAACCAAGGCCGCCTGGTTCTCTTTTAGCGCCACCATGCTGGTGATGATCTTGCTTGCCGTGAACTTCAAGAGCATCGGCAGGATACGCCTGCCCAAAAAGGCGAATTGGCTGATCCCTCTGATCGTCCTGGCCGGGTTGAGTGGTGTTTACTTTGCCTTTGGCCGTCCAGGTTTCTTTGGCGAGAAGGTTTTTGTGGTGATGAAAGATCAGGCGGATCTTTCTCAGGTCGATCCATCGCTTGCAATAGGAGAAAAGCGTGCCGAGGTTTATACCAAACTTGTAAAAGAAGCAGATTCCTCACAGAAGGATATCCGCGCTCAGTTTGATGCCTGGCACATAAGCTACACCCCTTACTATTTGGTTAATGGGTTGGAAGTAAATGCCAATGCTTTTTACCGCATGCAATTACGTAACCGCGCCGATGTAGCCCGCATTTTGGAAAGTCCGCAGCTTCGCCCCTTGCCACAGCCGGCTCAACTGGAAAATTCTGACCCCGTGGATGCTCCGCAAGAACCAAGCTGGAACTTGAGTATGATCGGTGTGGATAAGGTGCGCAGCGAATTGCGAATCACTGGCAAAGGTATTTTGATCGGCCAGGCAGATTCTGGCGTCGATGGCCGCCACCAGGAATTGGCCAGTTCTTACCGCGGTGTAGATGGAATGGACGATTACAACTGGCTGGATCCCTGGAACAAAACGCCATTCCCGGTGGATGCAGGTGGACACGGTACAGCAACCCTGGCGCTCATTACAGGAAAGAATATCGGTATTGCCCCTGAGGCTCAGTGGATTGGCTGCGTCAACCTGGCCAGGAACCTGGGGAACCCTGCCGTTTACCTTCACTGCATGCAATTCCTGCTGGCCCCTTACCCGCAACATGGAGATGCTTTCAAAGATGGCGATCCTGCCAAAGGTGCCATGATCATCAATAATTCCTGGGGTTGCCCTACGGCTGAAGGGTGCGACTCCGAGACGTACGAGTATGCTGCTGCAGCTTTGGAGAAAGCAGGTATCTTTCTTTCTGTGGCCGCAGGGAACAATGGTTACTATGGTTGCAGTACGGTCAGCGATCCGTTAGCGATTTATTCGGAGGTCTTCACGGTTGGCTCCATTAACGATCAAAGTGAGCTTTCTGCCTTCAGCAGCCTGGGGCCTGTTATTGTAGATGGCAGTGGGCGGGTTAAGCCCAATTTGTTGGCTCCAGGAGAGCAAGTGGTATCCGCTTTCCCGAACGATGCCTATACCCGCGCCGATGGCACCTCCTTTGCTGCTCCACACGTCAGTGGTGTGGTTGCGCTAATGTGGTCAGCTAACTCCAATTTGATCGGAAACGTGGAATTGACACAGAAGATCCTGGAAGATACAGCCAAACCTTATAAGGGAACGATGCCTTCCTGTGTGACTGAACCAAACACACCCAATGACGCAGTCGGATATGGTGTGTTGGATGCGTACGCAGCCGTCCAAGCTGCGATGGATGTAAAATAATATTGGAAAAATTGAGCACATCTATTGAACAATTAAGGTGTTTTCTTATATGAGTCCGCTCAAGGAAAGCCCATTGCCAGAGATCACTGACGAGAATGCTGTAGCAAGAGCGAGTGCAGGCGATTCGGAGGCGTTCAGCTTTTTATACGAACGCAATGTTTCGCGCATTTACAACTACATATACTATCGCATCGGGTCTGATGCAGATGCCGAAGATATCACCTCAAGGGTGTTCTACAGGGCATTTGGTCACATCAACACCTATGTAGATAAAGGTGTACCTTTTTCAGCCTGGCTCTACCGCATTGCGCACAATCTTATTGCCAACTGGCATCGAGATACGCATAGGCGCAAAGAAGTACCTCTGGAAGATCAAATTGAATTGCCTGTTAAGGCTGATCATCCAGAAAGAGCTATGGAAAAGACACAAGAAGTGGAGCAATTGTTGCAGGGTATTCGTCGTCTTTCGCCGGACAGGCAACAGTTGTTGATCCTTAAGTTTGTTGAAGATCTCTCCAATGCAGAGATCGCTGATATTATGGGAAAAAGCGAAGGTGCGATAAAAAGTCTGTATCACCGGGCTCTCATCGCATTACGAGTAGAGATGGAAAAGATAGGATATCAAGAGAGGGAATAGGCTGTCGGTAAGGCTATATGGAATTTATTCAAGACCCAAATTCAACCAAGAGTTTTTTGAACCTGGAACAGCGGTTATCAGAGTCACTCAAACCGGTTCGTCCGGATCCGGTTTTCATTGATTCTCTTAAGCATAAACTGGCGCAGGGAACCACCACGATTGTCGAACGACACGTTAGTGGTCATACAGAGTTGGCGATTATCGGGTTGGGATTGGCAACAGGGGCTTTATTGGTCTGGTTGCTCAGCCGCCAACGCAAGTAATTTCGATTTAGTTGAAAAAGACAAAGGCTAAACGGCCTTTGTCTTTTCTTTTATTTCATAGGTGGAGGGTTCTACTAAAATAGAACCATCCGGGAAAACGAGGGTGGGGACGCTGCGGTAGCCATTGGCCACACTTTTTACATATTCGGCAGCTGCTTCGTCTTGATCAATATCGATCCATTCATATTCGATGTTGTTCATATCCAAATACTGTCTGGCTGTGCGGGTTCCGCCGCACCAAGTTGTGCCATAAAGTTTGATCTTGGTCTCTGCCATACCTGCTCCTATGAAGCTTTTTGTTCTTTAAGTCCTTCAATGAGGGCTTGAGTTTCAGATAAAAGGTCGATCGATGGGTCAAATTGGTAATTTGCATCCACCTTCATGAGCAAATGATCAAAGATCTCCACCATTTTCGGGGACATCAGGCTGCGTAATCGTTCATCATTCAGTAAATGGATCACATTTTGCGAAGGCAGATCGATGTGTTGGTCAATCAAGTACGCCTGAATGGCAAAGTTGGCTGCCCGTCGAGCGCAGACCCTGGCCATGCCCTCGTTGCCATTTGCTCTGGCATGGAAGGCTTTTTCAATTTCCTCAGTTGCTTGATCCCATTTGTTCACAGCATTTATTGTAATGGATATTGGCAAATATGAGGCCTTTGCACTACGTGTCATCGCGAGGAGGCGTTCTTCCGATAAAGCGCGAAGTCCCCTTGGGGAATCTCCGCACAATATTGAGTACCTGTGGAATCGCCAAAGTTGTGGGAGATTGCTTCGCCCTCTCACGAGGGCTCGCAATGACAACCTTCTCTGTCATCGCGTGCAGGTGCTCTATCGACGAAGCGCGAAGTCCCCTTGGGGAATCTCCGCACGATAATGAATACCCTTTTGTAAGTGCAATCAGCCAAGATGTGAAACATGTGCTTCGCCCATTCACGGGTACTCGCGACGACATCGCAGATTCTCAACCCTTGGAGGCTGTATTTTTCCCCTGCTTATGCTAAAATCCCTCTGATGAATAAGCGAATTGTCTTTATGGGTTCTCCCGATTTTGCCGTGCCTGTTTTGGCCGGACTGGCACAACAATACGATATCATTGGCGTGGTCACTCAGCCAGATCGCCCTTCCGGGCGTGGCCGAGTAATGACCCCGCCACCTGTAAAAGTGTTGGCACAGGAATTAGGCTTGCCTGTCATGCAACCTGTCAAATTGCGCGCACCAGAAGCCTTTGAACAATTGGTTGCATGGAAACCAGATGCCATCGTAGTAGCCGCATTTGGGCAGATCTTGCGCCAGAATGTACTTGACTTGCCAGAGTACGGTTGCATCAATGTGCATGCCTCCTATTTGCCCCGTTGGCGCGGCGCAGCCCCCATCCAGGCAGCGATCTTGCATGGTGACGCTTACACTGGGGTCTCCATCATGCGTATGGATGCCGGCATTGATACCGGCCCCGTCTTTTACCAGGAAAAAATGGACATTCACAAAGACGATACTGCCGGCAGTCTCAGTCAACGCTTATCTGAACTGGGGCGGGAAAAGTTGCTCAAAGTCTTGCCGCTGATCCTGGCCGGGCAGCTCACGGCTCAACTGCAAAATGATGCTGAAGCCACCTATGTGTCAATGATCAATAAAGAAGATGGCCAGCTCAGTTGGGATCAGCCCGCCGAGGTTTTGGAACGAAAGATCCGTGCTTACAATGATTGGCCAGGGGCTTACACCACCTGGAAAGATCAGATATTAAAAGTCCGCAAAGCTGAGGTGGCGCCACTTGCCACCCCTCAACCTGGCAAACGGGTTCTCATTCACGGTCTGCCAGCTGTGCATACCGCAGAAGGAGCACTTGTGCTTGTAGAAGTGCAGCCTGCCGGGAAAAAGTGGATGAGTGGTAAAGATTTCCTGAACGGTGCTTCTGATTGGCAGAATTGAGGAATAATTGACTGAATCACCCTTACGTGTGCTGTGCATCGGCATGGGGGCAATTGGTACCTATATCGGCGGCAGCCTGGCTGCAGCCGGCAATGATGTGGCCTTCACCGAACGGCCTGAAACTATTGCCATCCTCAAGGATAAAGGATTAAAGATCCAAACTCCAGCGGGGCTCTTAGAGGTAAAGAAAGTCGCACTCTTCAGTTCTTTGGCTGAGGCGCTTAAGTCCCACAATTTTGACGTAGCCCTTATTGCTGTCAAATCTTTCGATACTCAGAGCGTATTGGACGAGGTCCGTCCTTTGGTTGCCAATTTTCCTCCCATCTTGTGTTTGCAAAATGGAGTAGAAAACGAAGACCTCATTGCCTCTGTTTTGGGAGAAGATCACGTCATCGGTGCTTCCATTGGCACGGCTGTGGGCAAAAATGGCCCTGGAGATGTGCGAGTGGAGAAAATGCGCGGCATTGGCATAGAGAGTGGACATCCACTTTCAGAAAAACTCATTGCAGCTTTTTCTGCTGCAGGGCTTAATGCGAAAGGTTATGCTAAAAGGGCAGACCTCAAATGGTCGAAAATGCTCTCCAATTTGCTCGGAAACGCTACCTCAGCCATCCTCAACTGGACACCCGCGCGTATCTTTGCCGATCCACGAGTTTATGCCATTGAAGTTGTCCAGGTGCGCGAAACCCTGGCAGTGATGCAGGCACAGGGCATTCATCTGGTGAATTTGCCCGGTACGCCGATCGCATTATTGATCCAGTTGATGGACCATTTTCCGGCGTTTATCAGCCGGCCTATCGCGGCCAAAGGCATGGGTAAAGGCCGCGGCCAGAAGATGCCCTCGTTTCACATTGACCTGTACTTGGGGCAGAAGCGTTCTGAGGTGACCTTCCTCAACGGGGCAGTGGTGCGCCTGGGAGAAAAATTGGGCATTGCTACTCCTGTGAACCGGGTATTGACCGCTACATTGGAGAAACTGGCCAGTGGTGAGTACAAAAAAGAAGATTTCAACGACAAACCCGAGAAATTAATTCATCTGATCGAGGAACAATTATGAGTGTCCCTGCCTGGGTAAAAGACAGTGTGTTTTATCAGATCTTCCCGGACAGGTTCTGTAACGGCGATGTGAAGAACGATCCTCCCAATTTGTTGCCGTGGAACGCCAAACCCACCATAACCGGCTTCCAAGGCGGCGATCTGCGCGGGGTGATCGATCGCATGTATTATTTGCTTGATCTGGGCATTAACGCCATTTATTTCAATCCCATTTTTCTTTCCCCTTCAACCCATCGTTATAACACGGTGGATTATTTTCAGATCGATCCCAAACTGGGATCCATGCAAGATTTTCATACGCTGCTGGATGTGGCGCACCGAAATCAGATCCGGGTAGTTTTGGATGGGGTATTCAACCACTGCGGTCGTGGATTTTTTGCTTTTTCAGATATTTTAGAAAACCAAGCCAGCTCACCGTATGTGGATTGGTTCCATATCAAGCATTTTCCTGTGGATGCCTATTCTCCTGGTGATGCCACAACCTACACTGGCTGGTGGAAGTATAAAAGTCTGCCCAAGTTCAATACCACCAATCCCAGGGTGCGTGAGTACATTTTCAGGGTGGCCCGTTACTGGTTGGAGCAAGGCATTGATGGTTGGCGGCTGGATGTGCCGAACGAGATCGATGACGATGGCTTCTGGAAGGATTTTCGTGATACCGTCAAGAACACCTACTCAGATGCCTATATTTTGGGTGAGATCTGGGACGGAGACACCCGTTGGGTGGGGGACACTCACTTTGATGGGTTGATGAACTATCCCATCCGCACCTTGGTATTGGATCTGCTTACCGGTAAAGAAAATGCATCCGCTTTTGCGGTCAAAGTGCGTGACCAATTTGAGCGTTACCCCGCGGAAAACTCGTATGCAATGTTCAACTGCCTGGGTACTCACGACACCGAACGGATCTTTTCCGTGCTCAACAAAGATATGTTCAAGACCAAACTAGCTTTGCTCTTCCTGTTTTCGTATCCGGGGGCTCCCTCTGTTTATTATGGTGACGAAGTTGGCGTGGAGGGCGGCCGCGACCCAGATTGCCGTCATACCTTCCCCTGGGATGAATCTTCCTGGAACATCGAACTGCGCCAGTGGACAAAGACTCTCATTCGCATCCGCGAAAGCAAGACAGCGCTGCGTCGGGGTGACCTGAAGATATTGCCGGTCACCAACAACAACGCTTTCGCTTTCGGGCGTAAAGATGGGCAAGATTTTGCCTGTCTGGTGGTAAACCCCACCAATCAAGCTCTGACCGTATCCATAACCCTTTCAGGAGAAATACCAGAGGGAGTCACACAGTTAAAGAATTTACTTAAGGGAGAGATCTATACCATCGAGAACGGGGAGATCACTGTAGATCTACCCAGAGAAAGCGGTTTGCTCTTAGGACAACTGTAAATTCGGGAGGAAATCATGCAAAAACGCGGAATTTCCGGCTTTGCAAAAGGGATGGCAGTTTTGTTCTCC
>CAZWKK010000041.1:2616-10957 GCA_964634855.1 uncultured Anaerolinea sp. | reverse complement strand
CATGGCCCACGAACTGGGTCACGCCATTCACTCCATGCTGGCCGAGCAGCATACCCTCTTCACCCAGCACGCCTGCCTGCCCCTGGCTGAGACGGCTTCCACCTTCGGTGAGATGATGCTGGTGGACAAACTGCTCTCACAGGAAACTGATGAAGGCGTCAAACGCGATCTGCTCTTCCGCCAGGTGGATGATGCCTACGCCACCATTCAACGCCAGGCCTTCTTTGCCCTGTTCGAGAAGGAAGCGCATCAGATGGTGATCGATGGCGCCTCAGTGGATGAAATGGCTGAAGCCTACATGAAGAACCTCAAAGACCAGTTCGGTGATGCCGTGGAAGTGCCCGAAGAGTTCAAATGGGAATGGGTCTCCATCCCGCACATTTACCATACACCCTTCTATGTGTATGCCTACGCCTTTGGCCAGTTGCTGGTCTTCGCCCTCTACAAGCAGTTCAAAGCCGAAGGCGAGTCCTTCAAGCCCAAGTACATCAAGCTGCTCTCCGCGGGCGGTTCAGAGGCCCCTGTGAAAGTGCTCCTCGATGCCGGCGTGGATGTTCGCCAGGCCTCATTCTGGCAGGGCGGCTTTGACGTCATCAGCGGGTTGGTAGATCAGCTCGAGAAGATCACCAAATAAATAGCATTTCAACCTGACACAAAAAAGGGACGATCCAAGAATGGGTCGTCCCTTCATATTATCCTGCCCCTGAATCAGGTTTCGATGTAAAATCGTTACTTATTCAAACATTTCATGTTTAGAAGGAATCGTCCATGGCAGGAAAAAAAGTCGTTTCCCAGAAGAAATTAGCTCAACAGAAAAAAGAACGTACCCAATTGTGGATCACCCTGGGCGTATTAGCCCTGGCAGTGCTCATCATTGTGCTCATCGTTGTTTCCAACTCCAATAAGGCAGCCACTGCTGCGCCAACTTCTGCTGCAGTTCCAACGGCCGTCGTCCCCACTGCTGGCGGCCCCATGCCCACCCTGGTGGGAACCAAGACCTACTCCTCAGAACCTCCCTTCCTCATTGACGTCACCAAGACCTACCTAGCCACGGTGAAAATGGCCAAGGGCGGCGAGTTTGTTATTCAGCTTTATCCCGATAAAGCCCCTATTACCGTCAACAGCTTCGTCTTCCTGGCTCGTGAAGGCTACTTTGACGGCGTCACATTCCACCGCGTACTGCAGGGCTTTATGGCCCAGGGCGGCGACCCCAGCGGTACAGGCGCAGGCGGACCTGGCTACCAGTTTGTCAACGAAAACAGCGACCTCACCTTTGATAAAGCCGGCGTGGTGGCCATGGCCAATGCAGGCCGCGACACCAACGGCAGCCAGTTCTTCATCACCTTTGCCCCGCAACCTTACCTGAATGGTGATTACACCATCTTCGGTCAGGTCATCAGCGGCATGGACGTGGTGAACGGCATCACCCTGCGTAACCCAGATGATAACCCCGATTTTCAGGGCGATGCGATCGAAAGCATCACCATCGAAGAAAAGTAAAAGATCAGGGATCAGTAATCTGATATCAGGAACGCCTTATCGTGCAGATAAGGCGTTTTTTGTTGAAGTCCCCTTTGCCGGTAACTCCAAAATGCAGATTATGGTATATTTTAATTTCAGAACTTATCTTCCCATTGGAGCCGTGAATGTACTTTGCAATTGAAGGTGTCATTGGGGTTGGCAAAACCACCCTGGCGCGCATGCTGCAGGCTGAATTTGAGGCCGAACTGGTGCTCGAGGTCTTTGAAGAGAACCCCTTCTTGAGCGATTTTTACTCTGACCGCGAACGCTATGCCTTTCAGACGCAGATATTCTTCTTGCTCAGCCGCTATCATCAGCAGCGCCGCAATGTGACCAGCCGCCTCACCGAAGCCAAAGCGCTGATCAGCGACTACACCTTTGAAAAAGATGCCCTTTTTGCCCGCATCAACCTCAGCGGTGACGAACTGGAGATGTACTACCGCGTACAGGAAGCACTGGCAGAGAAGGTGACCTCGCCAGACCTGGTGGTTTACCTGCGCGCCAGCACCGATACCCTGATGCGCCGTATTGCCATGCGCGACCGCCCTTACGAGCGCCAGATGGAACGCTCCTACATCGATATGCTCAACCGCTCCTACGAAGAATACTTTATGGGGCCAACGCACAGCTCTCGTCTACTCGTCATTGAATCCAGCGAAATGGATTTTGTGAATAACCCGGATGACTACCAGACCATCCTCACCCGCATCCGGCAGGAATTGCAGCTCGCTCCCTTCCAACCTCAGTTACCCATTCAATAGGCAGGCAAACATGCGCGTCACCCGTGACATTCTGCTCAACCTGGCTCGTGAGAACACGGCCAAACTGATCGAAAAAGACCGCAGCATCCATTGTGTTTACATCACCGGTTCGCTGCTGCGAGAAGATCCGTTTCTGGGCGGAGTGACCGATATTGACCTGGTATGTATTCACGACCGGCCGGTAAAGACCGATCGCGAGATCGTACGCATTAACGCAGATGTTCATCTGGATATCGCCCACTTGCCGCAAAGCCTGTTCGATCATCCCCGCGGCCTGCGCTCTGATGCCTGGATCGGGGGCAGCCTGGCCGAAGGACCATTGGTACTGCGGGACCTGTACCACTGGTTCGATTTCACCCGCGCCAGCGCCACTGCCCAATTCTGGTATGCAGATCAGGTGCTGGGTCGAGCCCGCAGCTTTACCGGACGCAGCCGCCAGATCTGGCAGCAGCTTTCAGACGAATCCATCCCACAGGGCATCAAACGCGCCCAGGCGTACATTGATGCACTGGCAGAGCTGGCCAACAGTGTCAACGTGTTGACGGGGACGCCGCTCACCACCCGCCGCCTGCTTTACGAACTGCCCATCCGTGCCGCCAACGTGAACTTCCCCGATTTCACCGGTGCCTTCATCAACTTATTCAGCACCAGCGCGTATAACGAAGAACGCTGGCAGGCCTGGTTGGTGCAATGGCAGGCCAGCCTGGCAGCCCTCAAAGGCAATAAAGAAGCACCCATTCATCTGGGCGTTTCCCGGCACAACTATTACGTCAAAGCAGCCAGTGCCCTGGCCGCAGAACGCCCTGTGGCCGCCCTGTGGATCATGCTCAGTACCTGGACGCAGGCAGCAGCCTATCTGCCCAAAGGTGAGGGCCCCTACAAAGAGTGGCAAACCTTTGCTCACGCCCTTGAGCTGGATGGCCGCGGCTTGATGAACCGCCTGGCTGATATGGATATCCTCCTCGACAATACCGAGACCTTTTTGGACCGTCTGCAAGAATCCAATGGTTAACTTGTGTACAAAACTGTGGATAACTCGGTAAAAACTGTGGATAACCCACTTTATAAGTGGAAAACAGTCCTTTAATGAGTTCTTTTCCGTGGAGAAAGGGACTCATTTTTTGAACAAAGGAAGAACAATAAGGGGATAAAATGGCGAAAAGACGCTGTTGTGAATAAATTTCGCTTTTATCCACAGTTTTTCCACACCAAGCAAGGAGAGATGGTTCGTTAAGAAATGGAATATTAATGCAAAGAGTCAAGTTCAAATTAGGGGAATCTTAAGACAAGCTGATGTGTTCTCCACAATTTCACAGCCCCTACGAGTACTACGATATCCATTAATCCTAATAATGAATAAGTATATGCATCAATGATGTGCCACAAGACCTCAAATGTGGAGAATTTGTAATGCTAGCAACTTGTCCAGACAAGTAACTCCCTGCTTGAAACTGGTCTGATTATCTTGTACAATTTGCATAGAAAAAGTAAGATTGCGCCCCATTCGTTCCTTCATTTAGTCATTCTAGCAAGGGAGAAGATTATGGACGTCATCAAAGTCAAAGCGAACTCTCGTACGGCAGCTGTTGCTGGGGCCATCGCCGGGGTAATGCGTGAACACAAGCATGCAGATATCCAGGCCATTGGTGCCGGAGCGGTGAATCAGGCCATCAAGGCCCTGGTCCTCGCTAAGGGGTATCTGGCTGAAGACGGAATTTCAATCGCCTGCGTCCCTGAATTTGTAGATGTGGAGATCGATGGGAAGGTTCGAACAGCTATCAAATTGACAGTAGATCCTAAATAAGATCAGTTGGCCAATTAAATAGTAAAGGGCAGAAATACTTCTGCCCTTATTTTAATTAACAGGCTTCTACTTCTTCTTTATTAAAGATCACTTCTTCTTTACCTGTGAGTTTCTCATTTACCTTGCGTGCGATCAGGTCCAAATGGGCTGGGTGGGCCACATAATCCAGATCATCTGCCGGGACGGTGAGAATGGGGCAGAGGGTAAAGTGATTGATCCAACTCTCATATAGTTCATTCAGCGCTCCCAAATACCCCGGCGCGATGGAGCGTTCATAATCTCGGTTACGCAGCGCGATACGTTTGGTAAGGGTGGGAACCGAGGCTCGCAAATAGATCACCAGGTCTGGGGGAGGCAAGGTTTCTGCCAGGGTGATGTACAGTGAGCGGTAGGTCTCGTAGTCTCGTTCTGCCATGTTACCCTGCACATACAAGTTTCGGGCAAAGACTTCTGCATCTTCGTAAATACTGCGGTCCTGGATCACTGATCCGGCTGCATGGAGCAGATCATGATGAATGCGCAGGCGGTGCGTAAGGAAGAAAATCTGTGATTGAAAGCTCCAGGCAGGCATGTCGTGGTAAAAATCGGCCAGATAGGGATTTTCTGTGACCGGTTCATAGAACGGCTGGCAATCGAGCCTCGGACTGATCATTTCGACCAGGGTTGATTTTCCGACCCCAATGTTTCCGGCTACCGCAATAAATTTTTTCATGGTCACTCTCTAGGTTTGGTCTGATAAAGGAATTATATACCCTGCAAGAAATGGGCAGTAAAAAAGACAGCCTTAAACAGGCTGTCTTTTTTAGTCAAGGGATTGACTTTGTTATGCGGGCTGGCAAGCGCCGGTGGGGCAGACGTCTACGCAAGCACCACAATCCTGGCATTTAGCAGGATCGATGACATACTGGCTTTCGCCGGCAGAAATGGCGCCTTCGGGGCATTCGGCTTCACAAGCACCGCAGCTGATGCAATCACTGGTGATGACGTGGGTCATGATATTTATCCTTTCATGTACAAGTTGGAAATTATCAGCGCCAAGGATAGCACACCAACCCTGCACCGTCAATGGTGGAAGAAAAAAGTTCAACCATTTTGTTTACTTGAAATATTCAGATCGAAGATCCTTTAGATCACCTTCATAATGGTTGGCAAGCACCTGCCAGAAGGTTTCTGCTGTAGCAAGGCCCAGTTGATCTTTCTCACTTTTGCTATTCAAAGTGCTGAAATAATCCTGCAAAAACGCTTCAAATGCTGAAGATTCCATTTTATCTCGCAGATCGCCCAAAAATTCAGCACCACGCAAGTAGACTGCATTTACATAAGGCCGAAACGCGGAGAAATCGTAAATGCTGCTGTTCACAGCTCCCTGCGGCGTATAGATCTGAATTCGCGTTTGCAGCCACCATTCTACATCCTCCGGATGAACAGATTCGTAGAACAGGCGCTCGCTGAAGGTGCACAGGGCTTCATCCAGCCAGGGTTCCAATACCTGGTCGCTGCTGGTCATGGCGTACCACCACTGATGCGCCGTCTCATGCGCCGAAAGTGCCGTCAGATAATTTCTGGCACCGCTCTTATAGACGGCAAAGTATTCCTGCCCCAAATAGAAAAGTCCATCAAATTCAATACCGTCAGCAAAAGTAGATTCCACCAGGCTCAGGCTGGGGCGCTCATATGTGCCATAAATGGATGAAAACAGTTCAACAGATTTACTTGTTGCTTCCAGGGCAGCAAAGCCAGCCTCAAGATGCTCCGGGAAGACGTATGCCCTTATCCGTATGGAGCCCACTGATGATTCCAATAGCTCATAATCAGGGCTGGCAGAGAGGGTAAGGTTGCGAACATTTTTGGCAACAAAATGGTATCCATCTGCATCGTCAAACTGGGGAGCACTTGCTGCCACAATAAGTCCTTCTGGAGGGTTGACCACAGTAAACCTGACGTCATAATCGGCCAGCTCATTGACCTGATATTCCCCTACCGTCCCGGGAGGATGCTGCAACCAACCGGTTCCTTCCAAAAATGGCACGATCACCATCACCCAACCGCTCAGGTTCACCTGCCTGCTTCCAAAACTGAGCACGCCAGCTTGCGAAGGCAGCTTCACCTGGTAAGAGAGGTGGATGTTCACGCTTTCTCCTGCCTGCAGGGGTGTATTGAGCGACAACCTCATACTGGTAGTGTTCAGTTGTGGTTCCTGGATCGGGAGACCATTTCCAAGGCAAGAATCGGTCAACAATTCAAATTCGCCCTGGTTCTGATTGGGTTCAACAATAAATTCGAGTTCAGGCAATATACCCTTTGAACGATTGTTGTAGATGATATCTTCACTCACCGTCAAAATACCCTCTGGGAAATAGAGGGTGGCTTGCAGGCGATACTGGGTTCGTTTTAAAATGGGTTGCGGGATTGAAGTGGCAGCGTCTTCCGTGGCCGTTGCGGTGGGCAAAGGGGTTGGACTGGCTGTTGGAGTGGATGGCGGAAGAAGAGTCGCTGTACCGCTTTTGCTGCATCCAGGCAACAACCAGGACAAAAGAAGAATCCAGCCCAGAAGGATGCGTCGGCTTTTCATTTTATTATTTGATGCAATCTTTGTACATGAGTATCTGCCCATCTGCACCATCATAAATGCTGGTAAATGCCCGCACCAAGATCGCTTTATCGTTCACAGACATCGGGTTCTTGCGCTTTTCATCCACGTTCACATTTTTCTGGTCCAAGATCACAATTGCGCCGCATTCATCTTTCATCAGCCGGTCGATCATGGCAAAATCAGCCAGGGTGACTGTAGTGCGGTTTGATTTGAGTTCTGAAGAGAGAAAGTAGGAATTTACATTGGTATAGAACAGCACAATATTCGGTGCATTCGATAATATCGGCGTGCCAGCGGGAATTTTTTTGGCTTCAGCAAAGATGGTCTTTCCCCGCCAGGCAGGAGAGGCATAGCCATCAGGGTTGCCGGTCACATTGGTCTGATAGGTTCGCATTTCCATAAAGTTGTAGGAAAAGAAGAGGATCGTGATCAAAATTCCGGCAATGGGCAGAGGAAATTTTGCATGGAACTTGAGGGCAAGCGATAGGCTGGCAACCAACAAGATACCATAGATCATGATCGAGAGGGGAGAAAGCATGCGCCCATCAATGGAGATGAGTTGAGAAGAAATAACAACGGTAAGCAGTAAGAAACCACAATAAACCACAGCCAGGAAAATGAACCCAAGCAGCAACAACCACAGGCCGTGTTGTCTTTCGTCAGTTTTTCTCAGAATGGCAGAGAAGATCAACCCTCCGGCAACGATCAAGATGAAAACAGATAGCAGGATCGGCACAAATACTTCAGAAGAGACTCCAGGGATCATGTCGGATCTGTAAGGGAACCAGAATTTAATGACCTCAAAGAATGAAGAGACAAATTTGTGCGCTCTTTCCAGGGCGGTACTGTCAAAAATGTACTTTCTGGCGCCGATACTCGTCTGTTCCAGCGCCTGGCGGGCGAGCCAGAATCCCATCGGTAAGATCGATATCGCACCGAAAAGGGCTGTGTTCAGAAACCGTTTTTTCCAGGTAGATTGAGAAAGGAAGAATACAGCCAAAGCACCGGCAATGGGGAAAGTCACAAACGCATAGCGCGTCATAAAAGAAAGTCCCAACAGCAAACCAGCCGCAAGTAGCCGCCAAAAGGAATTGCTTTTGATCGCCCAAAGAAGTAGAAGAAAACCAGGGATTCCCAACACGATGGCTAGCGGTTCAGACATCATGCTGGTGTAATCTCTGGCCAGCACCGGGGTGGCACTGATGAGCAACGCAAAGCATAGCGCCAACAGCCACGATCCGCTGAGGCGGTAAAAGAGCCAACCGCAGGCGATCACCAACAAGGCAAAGAAAACGATATTCAAGACAACATTCACCTGGATCAAGTCCAGGTTGAAACGGGCGAACAGACTGAGCACGATCGGATAAAATGGAGCAAATATCTGCAGCGGGGTGTAAACGCCATCTGCTGAGACCATACCCAGACCAATGCCGCTGGCCAGGTTTTTTGCAGAAGAAAAATACATGGCTGAATCGCTGAAACCCCAGGGTGCAAAGGCCATGCACACGCTCAAATACCAGGCAGAACCCCCGGCTATGAGGAGTAAACCAATCCAGAAAAGCCATAGGTACTTCTTATTTGAGATCGGGTTCATTCAGCGTTGCCTGCTTTCAGTTCTAGTTATATAAGTGTGATTAGATGAGCCAATTTTATCCTGATTTC
>CAZWKK010000041.1:0-2516 GCA_964634855.1 uncultured Anaerolinea sp. | reverse complement strand
AAACACACGGTCAATAACACCATTTTATTGGCCATTGCCGTGGTAGGCCTGGCAATTCCTTCCCTCTTCAGCCACACCGCCGTCTCTGGCATTGACCAGAAGGTTGAAGCCCTGAGCCTGTTGGTGGCCGGCGTGATGATCTTGCTTTATATTTTGGGCATTCTCTTCTCGCTCAAACCCGGCAGTAATTCACCTTTGGAAGCTGAACCGGTGGTAGAAGAGCCCCACGCCAAACCTTGGAGCGTCAAAAGATCGGTCATCATGTTGGCCGTAGCCACCGTGGGCATTGCCGTGATGAGCGAGTTCCTGGTGGGTAGCGTGGAAGCCGTTGTGGCAGGATCTGGCATCTCCGAGTTCTTCCTGGGCATCATTTTGGTTCCCATCATTGGCAACATCGCCGAGCACATGGTGGCCATCACCATGGCCCACAAGAACAAGATGAACTTGAGCATGGAAATTGCCGTTTCTTCTTCTCTGCAGATCGCCTTGTTCGTTGCCCCCATTCTGGTCTTCATCAGCCTTATTATGAAGAATCCGCTCACATTGGTGTTCAACCCCTTTGAACTGGCCGCGCTGGGCTGCACCGTACTCATCAGCTATCTAGTCTCATCAGATGGCGAGAGTAACTGGTTGGAAGGTGCCGCGCTACTGGCGGTTTACCTCATATTTGGATTGGCTTTCTTCATCTTCCCGGTATAACTGGCCGATTAAAAAATGAGCGCTCCTCGATAGTTTGAGGAGCGCTTTTTTGATCTTGTTTTGAGTCTATGCCAGGTTCTTGATAAAACAGCGCATACGCTTTACTTGTTCTGTCTTAAAGTACTTCCACATGGCCTGCACATCGTTATTGGTTTCCAGGTTGAGGTTGGTATCCACGTAGCGGATACCGTTCTTCTTGAATGCTTTATAGATCTGGTCCATGCACATAGCATTCAGACCAAGGCCGCGGTATTCGTCGCGCACACCCACCAGATACAGGTCAGCCACATCATTTTTCTTCATGGCACGCAAGAAGTGGATAAAGCCAAAAGGCAACAACTTGCCTTTTGATTTTTGCAGCGCCTTGGAGAAGGACGGGAAGGTAATGCCAAATGCCACCACCCGGTCATTCTCATCCAGCACGATGGGAATGTACTCGATGATCGCCAGCCCAAAATAGCTGCTGATGTAGGTGTCCACCTGCTCTTTGCTCAACGGTACAGTTCCATAGAGCCCGCGATATGCCTCTTCGATCACTTCAAAGATCTGAGGGGCTAATTTGAGCAGACCTTTTTTGTTGCCTTTGTACATGTGCAAATTGTGTTTCTTGGCCACCAGCTCCGATGCCCTGGCGATACGCGCTTCATATTCGGTCTCCAGGGTGATCTTGAATTCCAGCCAGTCAATGTCTTTGCCATATCCAAGTTCTTCCAGGCGATCTTTGTAGTAAGGATAGTTGTAGTTTGTGGCTAGTGTTGCGATGCAATCAAACCCTTCCACCAGCATACCTTCTCGATCCAGATCAGTAAAACCAAGCGGACCGTGTACGCCAGTGAGACCCATCTCTTTGGCCCAACCTTCAACCTGATCCATCAAGGCGCGCACCACTTCGGCGTCGTCAATGAAATCCAGCCAGCCAAAGCGGATGTGTTTGTTGCCCCACTTCAACTCATCACCGGCCACATACAATGCAGCTACGCGGCCAACGATCTGTCCGTCTCGATAGGCCAGCCAGTAGCGGGCTTTGCCGGTGGCAAAGGCCGGGTTGCGGTCTTTGCGCAGGGTATTCAATTCGTCTTCAAAAAGGCTTGGTACGTAATAGGGGTTGTTCTTGTACAATGAAAGCGGATAGCGAATAAATGTGACCAGATCTCGATTGCTGAGAACTTCTTTGATCTCGACTGTCATAATGATCCTCTAATAATAAATTAATATTTTAACAGTTTTACCACAAATGAAGAATAATGCTTATCTTATAGCTTAACCCCACGCAAGCTGTAGAGATACCGCTCGCTTGAAATTCATCTTGAACGATGCAGAATTAGCATAAGTAGATCCAGGAGAGCAAAGATGCAAACAAATTCCCAATTTCAGTTCATTCATCCCAAAGCTGATGATCTTCCGCGGGTGATCGGTTTTATGATTTCTTGTGATGTGGCTGAGTTTGGAGCACCGGATACGGATGAAGGCGATACTGCAGACCAGTGGCAAGAAGCTGACCCGCAAAAAGATATCTGGCTGGCAGAAAACCTCGCTGGTGATCTGTGTGGCTACGCCATCATCAACAGTACCGGCAGTCGGGGCCTTACCTTTGACCTGTACACCCTGCCAGATGCCACCGGCCTGGCTGTAAGGGAAAGGCTGGTAGATCTTGTGCTGGAACGTGCCAAAGAACTGGCAACCATGCCTACTACGCTTACCACCTACGTCAGTGGGTTCAACCCGGCCAACCGTGAGTGTATGGAAAGTCGCGGCTTTGCCGTGCACACCATCCATTACCGCATGCAGATCGATTTTTCTACGCCACTTGCCCCCAT
>CAZWKK010000040.1:0-11524 GCA_964634855.1 uncultured Anaerolinea sp. | reverse complement strand
TCTGAACCGCACGCGTGGCGGGGTCGCTCAGATAGGTGGAAGAATCGCCGGGGAAGGAAGGAGAGCTGTTGCTCTCTGACCAGACCACCTGAAAGCCGGAGGGGAAATTCCCCATTGCTTCCCAGGTAATGTTGGCTTTGCCGCCGCCAAGGTCTTCAGCCCGGGTGATATTAATGAAATCACCAACAGAAGCGGTATTGGTGGCAGCCGGAACAGCCGTATCAGCGGGCTGCTCTTGCCCAGATCCAGGGGTGGCCGTGACGATGATGATAATCGGAGTTTGTGTCTCCGCGGGGGGAACAACATTGGTTGCAACAGGGGCAGCAGTAGGCGCTGCGGGAATCAAATTGCAACCAGCCAGAACAAGGCCGGCAATGAGTATTGTATATATAAGTTTCTTGGGCATAGACCCTCCTCGTCAATATTTCTCATTCTCATTATAGGAGATTATTTGCATTTTGGAACAATGAATTCCTATAAATACTATACGAAATTCGAGGCCAAATAGTTCCACTAAATGACATGAAAATCGTTTCAATAATAGACGTCGAAAAGGGTTATCTTGTTTCCGTGACTTTGTGAATGACGCGCGGCGCTTCCGTATCGTTGCCCTTGACCTGGGTCAGGTGGTAGGCAAACAGTTGCGCGGGGATGATGCTCACCAGCGGGGTCAACCACTCGGGTACTTCAGCGGGGATGCGGATGGCAACCTGGGCCAGCGAGAGGGCTTTCTCTTCATTGGAGATGACCACCAGCTCGGCGCTCAGATCGTTCTTAAGCTGCTGCAGGGTTTCCAACATGGAATCGAATACCTTGCCTGAAGGAGCAACTGCCATCACGGGGAAGCCCATCTGCACCATGGCAATGGGGCCGTGCAGGAAATCGGCCGATGAGTAAGGCTCAGCCTCCACATAGGTCAGCTCTTTCATCTTAAGGGCCCATTCAAAGGCGGTGGAGTAGTTAAAGCCGCGTCCCAGCACCACACAGTGGTTCATGTAGCGGTAACGCTGAGCCGCCTGCGCCAGCGAAGCATCCAGTTTGATGCCCTCGGCAACCCATCCCGCCACGTGCTCCAGCTCCTGCCAGCGTTTCTCATCTTCACTGAGGGCGGCGGAAAGCATGGCCAACACCATCAGCTCAGCAGAGTAGGTCTTGGTGGCTGCGGTGGCCAGTTCAGGGCCGGCGTTGATGTCCAACACAAAATCGGCCACTTTGGTAATGGGGGAGCCGGGGATGTTCGTGATAGCCAGGGTCAGGCAGCCTTGTTTTTTCCCCTCTTCCAAAACGCTCACAATATCGGGGCTCTGGCCTGACTGGCTGATGCCAATGACCAGGGCATTGTTGAACTTCGGCGGGGTTTGATAATAGGTGAACAGCGAAGGCGTGGCCAGGGCAACCGCCAACTGGTTAAAACTGCCCAACAGATAATTGGCATAGCGGCCGGCATTATCTGAGGTGCCGCGGGCAGCCAGCATCACATAATTCACGTTGTGTTGCTTCACAGCGCGGGCAACCTCTTCTACGGTGGCGCGCTGATTTTTGAGCAGATCGGCCAATTTTTGCGGTTGTTCCAGAATTTCTGAATGTAAACTCATGCTTCCTCCAGTGGGTTTTATGCTCCACAACCTGCGCGGGGCTTATTTTGCGATGCAATCACCTGTTTCAACGGCCTTGGCTACCTCGGCGGCGAACATTGCCTCCCCTGCCGGGGAAAGGTGGATGGCGCTGTTGGTGAATTCAGCTTCCGGAACCAGATCCCAGAGATCTACATAATTCCAGCCATTCTTTTCCGCTTCCTGGCTGAGGGTTTGGCGGTATTCATCATACACCCAACGGGGGTAATAGAAGTTGTAGCGGATGTCTGAGTTCTTACCGCTGGAGACCATGATGGGCTCATTAATGAGCAATACAGGAGTCTCTCCAGCTACTTTCAAACCAGCCGTAAGCACATCAAAGGCCAGGGCATCGGCGGGGATGGTCTTTTGCCAATCAAGGAAGCTGTCATCCGCTTCCAGGTCATGGGCGGCGCGGGTGTAATCAGCCGGGTAGGTCTGGTCAATGCCGGTGGCAGACCAGGGGACGGCGTAGAACTGCAGGCGGGTGAGATCAGCCAGGGCGCGGCGCTGACCAATGAAGGTGCGCTGCCAGAATGTGGTGCTGTCTGCGGGAACATCCAAATTGAGGGTAAACTGGCTCACCAGGCTGCGCACCCGCTCCAAATTGTTGGCCACGATGGGGGATTCCAACTGGCGTTCGCGCGGGAAGGATTCCAAAGTCAGCGGCCAGATAATAAGATCAGGCTGATATTGCATGGCCTGCTGCAAGATCATCACGTCTTTCGTAAGAGACAGGGTGGGATAGCCAAGGTTATAAACGCGCACCTGCTTGCCGCACAGGTCGAGCCCCATCGCGTCCAGTTGGCCGGCCAAAGTCTCCTCTGGTTTCAGCAGCGTGCCCCAGATGGATGAATCGCCGATGATGAAAACGCGGAATTCATCAGCGGCCTTGGGCGTCCCATTCAGGCGCAACGAGCCAAACATGGCATCCACGTCGTACAGGCTAAGGTTGTAAGATTCCGTGGGGTTCTCGCCGAAGGGGAAGCGCTCGCGCCCCTTCCAGAGCACGTTATACAGCGAGACCTTTCCGGGTGCAATGGGCAGCAAGGCCCAGACAAAGTTGAAGATAAGGAAGAGCCCCAGCCCTTTAAGCAGAACATTTCGCAGGAAACGGCCGTTCATCATAAAGCAGCTCCAAACAACCCGCCCAAAACGCGCAGCGAGAGACCGATCGAAGGCAGAGCGAACCACACCCAACCCAGGGCAACATAATTAAAGGTAAAGAAGGTCGAGAGCAGCGTCAAGGCTTTATGCAGCGCCGGTTTGGCCTCGATGGCGGCAGAACGCGGCTCCATGAACTCAGCCCAGCGGTTGTGGATGAACATACCCAGGCCATGCCACAGCCCCCAGAAGACAAAGTTGAGCGTCATACCGTGCCATAGCCCGATGAGCAGCATGGTGGAAAGCTGGGTGATGAGGATCACCAGCGGGATGGGCAATGGTTTCTTCGCGCCGCGCAAGGCACGGGTGAATGGATTGAAGAAGTAAGACCTGAACCAGGTGGTGAGGGTGATGTGCCAGTTGTTCCAGAACAGGGTCAGATTGGGTTTCAGGTAGGGATGGTTGAAGTTCTCCGGCAGGCGGATGCCCAGCCAGCGGCCCAGTCCAATGGCAATATCGGTATAACCGCTGAAATCGAAGAAGATCATGAAGGCATAAGCATAAACTATCAGCCACAGATAGCCGGCCGAGTGAACCTGAGTGGCGGTCTGTGCAGAGAGCGCCAGCATGGAAAGGGCGTCTGCCATCACAAATTTCTTGAACAAGCCCACTACCAGGCGTTCGCCCCCCTGCCCCAGGTCTGCCGCAATGGACGCATACGGCGCACGCAGGTCTTTAATGAAGCGCTCCACCCGGTCGATGGGACCGGCGGTGAAAGCCGGGAAGAAAAGCATATAAATGAGGTATTCCTGCAGGCTGGCTCCGCTGAGCCGTCCCATTTGGCGGTCACGCAGGGTATGAATGAGGCGGAAAGCAATATAAGAAAAGCCCAGCCAGCGCAAGTCTGTGGCGGTGGCCAGTTCCGCTTTCTGCCCTGCCAGCGAGCGCAAAGCCTGGCTGGCCCACAGGGTGAGCTGAGGGAACTTGAGCACGACGAAGAGCCCAATCAGCCCGATTGCCATGAGGGTGTACACCCAGAGCTTTCTGGATTGGCTACGCGCAAGCAACAAAAAGAGCCCGGCAAAGACGATCAGCGCCAGCGCCACCCAGTACAGTTGCGGCGGGCGCGAGGGGGTAAGGATGCCGGCTTTGAGGAAGAAACGCGAGGCGGCCAAAACCAGAACCGTGCCGCCAATCATTGCAACGGTGGGCCAGGTGGCTTTCAATGAACGTTGTTCGCGTTCTGAGGTGAGCAACCAGCCCAGTACGGCGATCAGCAGGGTGGCAGTAGGCAGCCAAAAATCCAAGCCGCGGATGGGCAGGGCCGGCTGCAGCCAGTAGATGGCCAGAATGCTGACGATAAGCAACAGAGGAGAACGAATCTTACCCAGGAAGGTACGCGGCGCCAGCAAAGCCAGCGCGAGCGCAAACGCAGCGAAAATAAGGACGGCGGTGAGCGTCATCTAGAACCCCTGGTAGATCCACAAGGGAGCCGAGGAGGCAGTGAAGATCACCAGCAAGGCCAGAATGACAGCCAATGCCAGCGCCCACAGATTCTCGCGCGAGAAGAGTTTTTTCAAGTTATTTGGCTCCGCACATGCGCCAGTCGCCGCCTTCTTTGACGACGCTGTAGCTGTGATCGGCCAGGTCAATGGTGAGGTTTTCGGTGCCGTAGGAGGCCACAAAGGTGCCGGAGCAATCGACGGTGGCAGTATCGCCGTCCTGGCTGTTAACCTTGCAGGAGAGATCGTTGAGTTCGACGGCAACGGAACTGAAGGAATCGAAGGTGTTCTGGGCTTCGGCTTCAAAATCAGCGCAGGTGAGGCTGCTGATCTGGGCGGAGTCTTTATCGGCGAGCGCTTGCCAGTAGGCAGCGGCCGCCGCGGCGGGGTCATCAGCAGAGTTGGCGCACGCGCTCAGGCTAAAGAGAATCCCCACTGCGAGAGCGAGGAGGAAGATCGGTCGGAATTTTCGCATAATTTCACCTCGGAAAATGGATGAATTCAAATTATAACGTGCCCAAATGCTCTGGGCAAGGCGGGAGGAAAAGACCGTGGACAAAACCTTATCTCACACAGAGACACAGAGGGCGCGGAGAAAACCCTTTAGGCTTAACCCGCATTATCATTTTAACTTAGCTGATCACCCTCTCCACGTTTCATTTAGGGGCACGATTGCGGTCTTTGCATCCCTTTAGGGATATCGTGCCCAAAACCCTGTCTCACGCAGAGCCGCAGAGAGCGCAGAGAAAACCTTTTGTATAAAACCTCTCTCACGCGAAGGCGCGAAGAGCGCCAAGAAAACCCTTTAAGGTAAACCCCCCACCCTAAACCAAACGCGGCCAATCTCCCTCTCCACTTTTTGGGTAGGGGCACGATATATCGTGCCCACGCGCGTGGCCAATATGATTGTCCTCTTCGGGAGACCAATATTTGAATGAATATCAGTCTCCAATTGCCGCGATGGTACGATGCCGTGGTAAGGGCACGGCGCGGGGTACCCCTACAACGCGAACCGATCTCAAAATCGAAACATCGGTCTATATTTACCTGTTAATATATCGAACTTATTCCAAATGCGTAGGGGCACGATATATCGTGCCCACGCGCGTGGCCAATATGATTGTCCTCTTCGGGAGACCAATATTTGAATGTATATCAGTCTCCAATTGCCGCGATAGTACGATGCCGTGGTAGGGGCACGGCGCGCCGTGCCCCTACGATGATGCACCCGTGTTCAAAAATAATAACGAATGAATTTTGTTTTTGTTGAAATCCGAAACCATCTCAAAGATGGTAGGGGTGTATGGCTATACGCCCCTACGTTTGTCTGACGGGATCAATTCATCAATACCCATTCAATTATGCAACGGTAGGGGCACGATATATCGTGCCCCTACGGGAGATTGCGTAATTGATGAAATAATTGTTGGAATATTTATTTCTTACACGTAACGTCAAACACCTTGATCTCGCCGCTGAACCGTAACGACAGGTACTTTGAATCTGGCGACCACTTGATCTCTTCCACGGCGGTGCCTGCGCTAATGACTGCGGCAACTTTGGTCTTGGCATTGGCCAGCCAAACGTTGTTCTTTTCATCCACGGCCACGCTCCACACGCCATCTGGTGAGGTGGTCTGGTTGACCAGATCCAGGGAGGGGTCTTCGTTCTTGCGCGTCTCTTCTTCTTTGGTGAGCACAGAGGTATCGGTGTTGTAATTGTATTTCTGCATGCAATCCAGGCCGCAACTGGAGGTAACCTCCACGTTGCGATCACTGACCCAGCCTAAAATACCTTTGGTGCTGGAATACTCATCCGTCCTGGCACTGCTGCCAAAGATATCTGCACTGAGCCCAGTAACCAGCCCGCCTACGTAGACGGTGTACGTCTTCTCTTCAGGGTCGAGCACCACATAGGCCAGGTTGCTGCCGTCAGGTGACCAGGCTATATCGCCCATCACTTCCAGATCTGCGCTGGTGAAGATATCTTTTTGCAGCTTGAAATCGTAAACCACCAGATCGCCCACAAACCAGCCCCAACGTCCATTGACCGGGCGCACATAGGCCAACTGATCGCTGGCGGGGTTCCAGGCCAGCATATCGCCCTGTTTGGTGGTGACATAATCGGCGTCAACGCTGACGGTGGTAAAGCTCTGCACCAGGCAGACGGGGGATGCGGCCACGCGGGCACCAACCGCCACCATGGCGGTGGGCAGTGGATTGGACGCCTGGGCGGTGAGCAAGACATCGGCGTCCGTTTCGGTGGGCGTGGCGATGGTCTCAGCGCAGGCGGCCAGGATCAATAAGAGGAAAGCACAAAGAAAAACGAGGATGGGTCGTTTGAGAAGTCTGTTCATACGGGCTAGCATAACACAAAATTATGAAGTTTTCGTGATGGGTCTGCTCTATGCCGAGACTTCCAGCACCCCCATGGATATGGCGTCCACCGGGCAGGTGAGCTGGCAGAAAGAGCAGCCGATGCAGTTCTTCTCATCAACGAGAACCGGGATGAGATGAGCCGGGTGGCCGGCGCTTTCGTCAAATTCCAACACATTGACGGGGCAAGCCTGGATACAGGCGCCGCAGGAGACACAGCGTCCGCTATGAATGGAGGGCTTGAGCCACAGGGTGCGTTTGATCATCGGAGCTGGTTGGTTTTCTTCATTGAATACAGCGTTGAAGGGGCAAATGCGCCCGCAGGCGCCGCAATCAATGCAGACATCGGCGTCCACCACGTGCAGCCCCTTGCGCTCACCGCTGATGGCGGTGGTGGGGCAGATCTTGGCACAGGCGGTACAACCGGTGCAGGCATTTGAGATGAAATATGCCATGTGCTACTCCTTCACCCAATCGCTCAATTCAAGCTCATCCAAAGTCTGGGGCGTGGGGGCACCGCTGGCCTCATCCCAACCCATCTCACGCCAGTAGGCGTGCATCATCTCCTCCAGATCAAACTTCTTGCCGGCATTGGGGCCGTCCTGTAAAGGCGGCTGCCCAAAGAGTCGTTTGTTTACCTTTAGGTCCATGGGGTTGATGCCCTCGCGGATGTTGAAGTTCTGGCGCAGAGTTTGAATGCGCCGCCCGATCTTCATATAGTCGTTTGGGGTCATGTCCCAACCGGTGGCGGCGTTCATCCACTCAAAAATGGGTACTCGGTCAGCGCCGATAAGCACGCCGAACATACAGGCGCCTGCAGCGTTGTAGAACTGCTGGAAATCGCTGTTGGCCACCGCGCTTTGAATGCGTTCAGCCGAGGCCTCGTACTTGCTGTCTTTCCCATAGAAAAAGCTCGGAGTAGGCAGACCAGACACCTTTTTCCACAAATGGTACATCTCATAATACTGTAAGGAGCCGGTGGTGTGCCGCCCGGGTGTGGGTTCCACACTGGCGTGCAGCCCCATGCCTGGGTCCAGGCGCGGATCGTGGAAGCCGATCTCCTGGCCACCTGCCTGCACCGCCGTATCGATTGCCTCAGGGCGCAGAGCGCGGGCTGCCGCGCGGGATCCGTCCGTCAGCCAGGCGCCAAAGCCGCGGCGCTCCACCATCTGCTGCACCAGTTCCACGATGGCGGCAGTGTTGCCCCAACTCAGATCCAATCCACCGGTGGTTTCTTGGTTGATCCAACCGCGCTCGTAGCATTCCATGGCAAAGGCCACAGTGTTGCCCGCCGAGATGGTATCCATACCGGCACGATTGAGGGTTTCATTAATAAAATAAACGGACTCCATGTCGTTATTGAGGAGCAGCGATGAAAAGCCGGCAATGGTCTCATATTCAGGTTTGTGACTTTCAGGGAGTTTTTCGCCCAGGCTGACAATGCCGCCGCAACCCAGTGGGCAGGAGTAGCAATGGTATTTACGCTGTTCTTTAGCCAGCACCTTTTCCGCATCGGTGACGGTGTTGACGGCGGGCATGTCTTTGTAGGACCCTGCCCAGTTCTTGAAAGGTGTATCGCCAGTTTCCACGCCGTAGCCCATCAGTCCGGGAGTCCCCCAGCGGGCCAGGATTCCATCGAGGAGCAATCCATCAAAGGTGAAGCCAAAAGGCAGCTTATTAACCAGTTTGCCCACCCAGACAAAGACTTTGGCGTTGGGGAAGCGGAACGGCAGCAGTACTTTGGCGCGGCAAGACAGGCTGAGAGCCGTCATTTTGATGGGGTTGGCCGCGCGGATCGGTTTAGAGCCAGCCAGCACCACGGCTTTGAGCCTCTTGGAACCCATCACAGCCCCCAGGCCAGAGCGGGCTGCCAGACGGCCGCGATCGTTGACGATGCCGGAGATGAGCGAAAGGGTCTCGCCAGCCTGCCCGATGCAGGCAACCGCAGGTCGTTTTTTACCAGCGCAGGTCTGCATGAGAATGTCTTCGGTTTCGATGGCGTCTTTTCCCCACAGGGCGGAAGCGTCGCGCAGTTCGGGGCCGTGCGGGCCGATGAACAGGTACACCGGCTGCGGGCTGATGCCCTTGAAGTAGATACCGTCATAGCCGCACTGCTTGATGGCAGGTGCCAGGGTCCCGCCGCAATTGGAATCACCCCAGGTGCCGGTGAGCGGAGATTTGGCCACTGCCATCCAGCGGCCGGTGAAGAGGCTGCCGGTGCCGGTGAGCAGACCGGAGACGAACCCCAGTACATTCTCTGGCCCCAGTGGGTCTGCACCCGCCGGGATCTCACGATAAAGCAGGGCTGAGGCGAGCCCCAGCCCTGACAGGAATTTTCGGTACATGGAATTTGGAATGATTTCTTCTGACCAGGTGCCGCGGGTCAGATCTACCCAGAGAACCTTGCCTGTTGTTGCTGCCAAATTTCATCTCCGTGATGGTGCATTGATGAGTGTGATCTTACTTGGTGACTTTTTCGCTGACTTCCAAAATGCGATGGAGTTTTTCGACCACCTGCATCACCAGGTTGAAGTCATCATCTTTCAGATCGCCAAAGTTTTTCTGTATGCGGTCGTAACTGCGGTGTTCCAGATCGTCGATCAACGCCCGGCCCTGTGGCTGAAGCGAGATGCTAATGCTGCGTTTATCGCTCTCATCTTGCACCTTACCAACAAGCCCAAGGGAGACCATGCGGTCTACCAGGCGGCTGGCGCTGAACATGGGAATGTTCAACTCTTTGGCCACTTCAGTGAGGCGCAACGGACTTTCGTTGACAAGGTGAAGCAGCAAATACAATTTTTGAAAATCCAGACCGGTCTTGCTTTCGAGCAGTTTTTCGTAGTGGTAAATGGTGCGCAGAAGCAAATACAGGTCATCGTCAATTTGATTTCGTGTGAGTCTGGTCATAGAATCCAGCCTTTCTGCCTAATTTCAACCTCTAAGGAGCCCAATTATACCTGCGTCTGCGATGCGATTCTTAATGATCTGCCAAACTTTACAATTTCAGTATAGCAGGGTTTTCATAGCAGGGAGCAATCATTTTTGCGAAATCTATAACACTTCATCGGGCACATAGATTCATATTTTACCGAAAGAATCCTTCCATTTGAACCTCTTGTACAACTTTTTACCAATATTCGTCATACAGATGCAATGGAACAGGCATCCCGACTCAGCAGAACACCCTCCCAAATTCGGGAGGGTGCTCTGCTTTCATTTTGTGAGAAATGAGGATGATAACGGATCAATTACCACTGGTGGTCTCATACCCGGCAGCCGTCCATTGATTCATGCCGCCGGCCATGCTGGTGACGTTGCTAAAGCCGGCATTGAGCAGAATATCGCGGCCTTGAGCAGAGCGGTTGCCGGAGCGGCAAACCACCACAATGTCTTTGTCTTTGGGAAGTTCATCCAAACGGTTGGCAAGCTCACCCAGTGGGATGAGGGTGGCACCGGGGATGTGTACGGTCTGCCATTCGCTCAGCTCCCGCACATCCAAAATGAAGGCGCCGGAGGTACGCATCTCTGCAGCTTTGGCTACGGAGACCTCTTTGGGCAGACCAGTTGCACCTGAATTTCCACCGGTGACGATGAGAACAAGCACAGCCACGACCAGAAGTGCGCCACCCAGCCAGACCCAGATGGGTAGGGACGGTTTGTTGGATTTATGAGATTTGGAAACAGTTTTTGCCATAAGGTCACCTGTTTATTTGAATGTTTGAACAATAGTATAGATGTATTTTGCAAAAAAAGGTGACATTTTTGGGGGAACTTGCTTAGGCAGGCAAGAGCACCTGCGCTGACCTGGCCGGCACCAGGGGCAGATGCAGCGCCCCGCCGCTGACGGTGTATCGCTGCGTGCCGTTGAACTGCCGCCACTCGCTGACGGTTGTGTCCAGTGGCAGGTCCAGATCGGCAATGGCCTCGCGCGGATTGACCACTACAATGGCTTCGTCGCCAGCCACCGCCATGCGGTAAGCCAGCACGCCGTTGAAGAAACCCAGCACCTCTGGGCTGCCGTGGCGCAGCGCCGGGTGGGCGTGGCGCAGGGCAATGAGCTCGCGGGTGGCTTTCACCACCTGAGCGTTCCATTGCGCCTCCTCCCAGGGGAAGGTGCGGCGGCAATCGGGGTCGGTCTCGCCGAGGAGACCCACTTCATCGCCGTAGTAGAGCATGGGGGCGCCGGGCAGGGTCATCTGCAGGGTGAGCAAGATGCGCAGCTTTTCGGCATCGCCTTTGAGCGTGGTGAGGATGCGGGGGGTATCGTGGCTGTCCAGCAGGTTGAGCATGGCAGGCCCGGCGCCGCCGTGGGCGGCCAGCAGGGTGGTGAGCTCGTAGCCAAAATCTTCGGCATCCAGCACGGTGGTGTGCACATAATCGAGCAAAATGTCGCGCAGACGGTAGTTGGTGACGCCGTCAAAGACGTCGCCGCGCACCCACTGCTCCGCTTCGCGCCAGACCTCGCCCACCAGGTAGGCATCGGGTTTGGCGGCTTTGACCACGGCGCGGAACTCGCGCCAGAAATCGAGCGAGATCTTGAAGGGTACATCCAGGCGCCAGCCGTCAATATCGGCTTCTTCGATCCAATAACGTGCCACTTTGAGGATGTAGGCACGTACCTCCGGGTTGGCGTGGTTGAACTTGGGCAGGTACTGGCAGCCGCCGCAGGAGAGGTAATTGATTGGCTCGCGCACCAGGGGGTAAGACCGGGCAGTGAACCAGCCGGCGTAGCGCGAAGCAGCACCCTTTTCTACCACATCCACAAAGGGCGGGAAGGCATCGCCGCAGTGGTTGAACACGCCATCCAGGATGACGCGCATGCAGCGGTTGTGCGCCTGGGCGACGAGTTTCTTGAGCAGGGCAGTATCGCCAAGCATGGGATCCACCTGGAAGTAGTCGAGCGTATCGTAGCGGTGATTGGTGCGGGCGG
>CAZWKK010000039.1:6413-11529 GCA_964634855.1 uncultured Anaerolinea sp. | reverse complement strand
AGCCCATGAGCAGCGGCATGTAGATGTTCATCATATTCGACATCATGGCCGTCTGGTCATTGGCCGAACCGCCAGCTTGAGGGGGCGGGGTGATGATCTTGGTGGAAATATACGTAGTGATGACCACAACAATAGCCAACACAGGAATACCAAAGCCAAGCCCTGGAATGTTCAAGCGCTCCGGGTGACCCAGGTCCATCCACAAAAAGCTTGTGTTCAAGGGGATCAGATCTGCTACCTTGAGGAAGCCGGGGTAGATGTGACGGACCAGGTTCAACAGGTCGATCGGGGCAGAAGCCACAGTTTGGATGAGGGCTTGGTACAAACCAATGATCAACGGAAATTGCAGTAAGGTTGGTAGACAAGAAGCGAACGGGCTGATCTTTAGCTCCTGGTACAGTTTCATCTGTTCTTGAGCCAATTTCTCTTTGTCGTTCTTGTATTTCTCTTGGATTTCAATATAGCGTTTGTTCTTCTGCAGTTCCTGCATGGCCTGAGAAGATTTGATCTGCTTGGCGGTCAACGGGTAAAGTATCAAACGGGTAGCCGCGGTGAAGAGGATGATCGCGACACCCAGGTTCCCCACGGTTGCATAGATCCAAAGCAGGAAATTAATAAAAGGCTTGATGATCACAGAATCCCACATGGTCTCAATTCCTTATTTCTTGGTTGAATAATTCCAGATCTCATTGCCATTGGCATCAAACACGTGCAAGGGTTGATCGCCTTTGGTCGTGAGCACATACAACTGGTCACCAGAGAAGACCAGATTGGAATAAATTTTGCCGGTAAGGGTGCGGGTCCAGGCGCGTGATCCATCGAGCCCAATCACCACCAGTTCACCATTTTCGTCGCCAAATGCGATCTTATCACCCATCAAAACACCGCTGCCCAAAATTGCAGAGCCAATTTCCAGGCTGGAGACAGTAGAACCATCACTGGCATTTAAGACATAAATGTTTCCTGCCTGATCGCCAATGTACAGCTTGTCATCCACCTTGGTCGGGGCGGACCAAAGCCCGCTCTTTAAGGTCTGAGACCAGAGAATGCTGCCATCTTCTGCCTTGATGGCAAAAAGTTCGCCATTCAGGTTGCCAACATAGATCGTACCGTCTTCAGTGAGCAAAACACGGCCCACCAACGGACCGTTGAGATCTTTGCTCCATTTGAGTGTTCCATCCGCCAGATTAAGGGCATACAGCGAATGGTCCATGGAAGGAGCAAAAACGGTGGTGCCGTCACTTGCAGGGGTTGACCAGAAGGCAAACTTACCCTTGTACGTCCACAAAACTGATCCGTTCAGATCAAGCGCGTGGATCGTGCCATCTGCGTTCTGAGCAATGATCGTATCGTTCACTACCAGCGGTGCATCAATGTATCGACCAGTTGCGCCAGTGAAATTCCACTGTTCAGCGCCATCTCGGGTGCTGATGCTGGAAAGCGTACCGCTGTAATCACCCACAATCAACTGCTCTCCAACGATCACCGGAGGTGCAGAGAAATAACGTGTAGACGTGGATGCAAATAGCCCTTTACTAGTTGATTGCGGCGGGTAGGACCAGATCTCATTCCCGCTGTCTGCTTTGACTGCGATCAGGGCATTGGCATTTGTAAAATATGCCGCTGTATCCGTCGCCGCCACACCCGACCAGGCATTGGTCGCCCCGGTAGAGGAACAGGCGCTTAAGGCAATCCCAAGCAAGAGGATGGAGAGCAATAAGAAAATACGTTTAATCTTCATGTTTGTTCTGATTCCCTTTGTTCGTGGGTTGATGCTCATTATATCTTTAAAGAGAAATTTACGGGACAGGATCGAAACCACCCGGGTTGTATGGGTTACACCGCAAAACACGCCAGATGGCCATTCCGGTTCCCTTAATGGCTCCATACTTATAAATTGCCTGGTAACCATAATGAGAACAGGTTGGATAAAAACGGCAAGTATCGGGGGGAAGTGCCGGCGAGACGAGAAGTTGGTAAAGCCGGATCAACGCCAGTAAGATAAAGCGTGGAATATTGAGAATGGAAAATGGAAGATCCCTCAGTCTTGGTTCTTCCACATGAATGTGTTCATCTTCTTCAATTGCTGACATTCTTTTCCAAAATTCCTGCTCTTACAAGGAGCTCCACAATTGCCGACCGCAGTTCCCAGTAAGTAGCTGAGCTGATCGCACTTCGACCGATCACTACAATATCGACCGTTTTTTTTGTGTTAATGATCAATCCGCTCAAGATGGCTCGCAAACGCCTTCTTGCCCGGTTTCTCTGCACCGCGTTTCCAACCGATTTCCCTGTAATGAAGCCGACTCGCGAATGTTCTGCTTGGCTTTCAGTTACCAGAACGACTGCAAGCGGGTGGGCATAAGATTTTCCATCACGCCGCACCCGCTTAAAGTCATTTGAACTGGTTATTCGAAAACTGCGGTTCAATCATGTACCATCCTGATAGTTACCGGCAATCATTACCGATAAATCAGAGGATGCAGATATTACCAGCGAATCCTTTTGACATGGTTATTCATGGAAACCGTCAACTTGCGGCGGCCTTTTGCACGACGGCGTTTCAACACTTCGCGTCCATCGGCTGTTTCCATGCGCGAACGAAAACCGTGTACACGTAAACGACGGTGAATTCTCGGTTGGTAGGTCCGTTTGGTCATTCTATTTCCTCTCAAAAACAAACATTATTTATACGCAACAGCGCATAATTATACCGCAGGGCTGTTCAGGGGTCAAAGGTTTTTAACCAATTTATACCTTTGAAAACATGCCTTCCAATTGTTTTGCACCTTCATCATCCGTCACAGCAAGTACTTCATCGCCTTCTTCAAAAACTGTGGCGCCGCGAGGCACAACAATTTCGCCGTTGCGAATGATAGCGGCGATCACGCAATTTTCTGGGAACTTAAGCTCTTTGATGGGCACACCGAGGGCGCGAGCTCCGCTGGGGATCTTCTCTTCTACCAACGAGTACTTTCCGCGCCGCAGTTGCAGCAGAGTCATCATATCGCCCAATGACATTTCTTCTTCGATCAAACGAGCCAGCAATTCTGCCTGGTTCACTGCCACATCCACATGCAATTTGTCGTCAAACAGCCAGGCGTTGCGCGGATTGTTCACCCGGGCAATGGTACGGGCTACCCCGTACTTCTCGCGGGTAAAGTAGCACATAGCCAGGTTACCCTCATCAGAGGTGGTGGTTGCCGCAAATACATGGGCATCCTGGATGCCAGCTTCTTCCAAGACTCGTGGGAATAACGGATTTCCAATAAAAATGGCTTCCGTGGGCAATTCTTTATGAATTCTTGCGAGAACATCTTTGCGTTCTTCTACAATACGAACTTGATGACCTTCATCCAACAGATACCGCGCCAATTGAGCGCCTGTTCTTCCGCCACCAGCTATGATCACAAACATGTCAGGCCTCCTTCTGCGCAGCAGCTAATCTCTTGCGAAGATCTTCAATTCCATCAAATGTTGCAGCCAGGTTCAATGTGTCACCTTCTGCTAAAACCGTTGAACCTTCGGGTAAAAAGGCCCTACCTGCTCTTGTGACGGCAATCGGCTTACAGTCATTACAAGGAATCAACTCATCTACAGTCTTACCATCCCAACGTGCAGGGATTGTGACCTCATACACTTCCACTTCCCCATTTCCGGCAGAGAAGACGGTGCGTGCTTCTGAGTGATACATCAATTCTTCAATGCGCTGAGCACCCCAACTGGTGGAACCAACCACTTGAATGTTAAATACCTCAAAGAGTTCGCGCATATTAGGGTTGTAGTTACGCGCCACAACATTTGGAATGTTAAACTCACTTTTAGCTATCTGGCTGACCACAACATTCAATGCGTCATTATTGGTAACAGCTGCCAGCACATCGCAATTTTCGATGCCAGCACGGATCAGCACATCCTGATTTAGCGCATCCCCTTCATGCACTCTACCCTTAAAATCTGGGGGAAGATTGCTAAAAGAAGCTGCCACATTATCAATGATGGATACTTCATGCCCTCTCGAAAAGAGACGATAAGCAAGTTCCGCTCCGATACGACCACAACCTACAACAATCGCCTTCATAATTTCCTCAATATTTCCTTAGTCAACCTGATATGGAACTTCCATGATCACAATATCTTTTCTGAATAAAAGCACACGGCGCAAAGTATCTGCTGTACGGGTATGTAACAAATTGGTGTACCAGTGAGAAGTGACAAACTGAGGCACAACTATTGTGATGATCTCATTTTCCTGTTTATTGGCATCAATCTCATCAATATACGCCAGTAAAGGTTCAATAAACAGACGGTAGGGAGAATCTAAGACTACCAGGCGGAAGCCCTCTCCCCACATTTGCCATTTATCTTGTAATTTGGCCGTTTCCTCTACATCACTCGAAATATTGACAACCGTAATGTCATCAGAAAGGGTGCGAGCAAAACGTAATGCAGCTAAAGTGCCTTTATGCACACCGCTGATGGGCATGATCACCTTTTGGTGCATTACCCGAGTCTCGGGTTGGTACCCTTCAAGGGAGAGCTTTTTAGCAAAGCGCTTATAATGCCCGTGGATCAGCGAGAAGATGGTCACAAGTGCAGGGGTCAAGATAACCACCACCCAGGCGCCATCTTTAAATTTTGTAACAGCGAAAACGATCATGACTACGAAGGTACATACAGAACCGAAGCCATTGATGATCATTTTCACATGCCAGCCAGAATCGTAGACCAATTCTGATCCACGTTCCTTCTTCACCTCACCCGGTTTTAAATGGCCCGATTTCCACCAGCGGTGAGCCATACCGGCCTGTGAGAGGGTGAAAGAAAGGAAAACGCCGATAGCGTACAACGGGATCAATTTGGTGACACTGGCCTGGAAGATCACGATCAGAATACTGGCCATGATGGCGAGAGCTGCAATACCTTTGGAAAAGACCAGTCGGCTCCCGCGGTAGGTTAATTGGCGGGGTAAAAAGCCGTCTTTGGCAGCGATGGCACTCAGACGGGGGAAATCTGCAAAGGCTGTGTTGGCGGCCATGATCAATATGACCGTAGTGCCAATGATAACAGCCAGGTACATCAGTCCACCCTCAGAGAAGACGGTACGTGCTAATTG
>CAZWKK010000039.1:0-6313 GCA_964634855.1 uncultured Anaerolinea sp. | reverse complement strand
GCTACCGCAATGATCACCCGATAATTATATAAACCCGGGTAAGCAGAGACCAGTTGCGCGACGCCGGAGGAGATGGATACTGAGACTGTCAGGGTGTAATCGGTTAATAAGGCCGCACCAGCGGTTTGGGCGGGGAATTCTCCCAAATTATCACGCGAGACGATGTACGAACCACCACCATCTGGATAGGCGTGGATTGTCTGCTCATAAGACAAGATCAAGATCGCCAACAAAACACAGATGGCAATGGAGAGTGGCAAAGACAGCGAAAAAGCCGTTGAGCCAGCCAGAGAGAGAATGAGCAACATTTCTTGTGGCGCATACGCAACAGAAGAAAGCGCGTCTGACGAAAATACAGCCAGCCCTAAGAACTTCCCAATCGTCTGATGCGGTGCATCAGCAGTTTGTAACGGGCGGCCGATTAAATAATTTCGCCAATTTTCCCCGGGCTGATAGTCTGATGTTCTTTTAAATACTTTACTTCCGTCTTTCTCTTCTATGTTCATGCGAGTCCTGAGCCTATAGTAAACCGACAATATGACACAAGGTTGGGAATTATACGCCTATTCAAATGGCTGGTCAATTCAATATGCAGTGCTGCCTGCTGCTACCATAACCGATTATAGTCTCATTTCGTTGCCAATAGATGAAAAACGCCAGCCGAAGGTTGCTCGACTGACGTTTTTATATGGTTTTTATGATTCCTTTAAGAGCACTGCCGCATAAGGGGCTAACGCGATCTCTTTTCCAATTGGTTCATCTGCTTTAGTGTTTACCGCAAATATGATCCTTTGCGCCTCGCCAATCTCGAACGGAACAGGCGTTGAGCTCATATTCAACAAGACCGTGATCCTTTCTTCAGGGCTGACCCTCTCGTATTTAACGATCGATCCAGGAGTGTACTCATCGAGTGCGAATTCCCCTAACTGTAAGGCAGGGTGTTCCTTCCGGAAAGCGATCAATCGTTTGTAAAAGGCCAACATCGAAGTGTCGTCGTTTTCCTCTGCCTCCACATTGATACCCTGATCTGCATTTGGAGCCACCGGCAACCAGGTCGACACCCCAAGCGGTGAAAAACCGCCATTTTCATCACCTGCCCACTGCATAGGCGTACGGCATTTATCACGACCCTGTTGGGCGGCGATGGCCACCGCTTCTTTCTCGCCTAAATGCATCAGATCGCGGGCCAGGGCATATCGGGGCAAGGCCAGCGTATCACGGAACTGATCAATGTCTTGCAGATAATGATCGCTCATACCAATCTCTTCACCATAATAAAGGAATGGCGTGCCCTTCAGGGTAAGCAGGAGTACCAGGTTTTGCCTGGCGATCGCTTCATTGTCGATTCCATCACCAAACTGGTTCAGCATGCGCGCACAATCGTGATTCCCCAGGGTGTTGCAGGGCCAGGCACCATCAGGCAGATGGCTCAACCGATATTGTTGGTTTTTCTTCACGTGGTCGGCTGTCAGCCTATCTACTCGCATCAGCGGGAAGTTAAAGTTTAAATGAAGCTCATCTTTGCCATTGCCGTAGAATGAGATCTCTTCGGTCTCGCCCACCAGCACCCGGTCATCATATTCATCCACTACCTGTCGTAACTCTCGCATGATCTGATGAACACCTGGCATGTCGTGCTGGTAGCGGAAGGTCTCTTCCCACTGCTCCATCACCAACTTTCGTTCAACATCGGTTTTGGCCTCAAACTCTTTTTGCAGTAGCTCGTTTTGACTGAACTTTGCTTGATGGTCCAGGTACCGTTCATCTTCAAAGATGGTGCCCACTGCATCCAGCCGGAAGCCATCCACGCCCATATCCAGCCAGAAGCGCGCGGCATTGAACATTGCCTCCTTAACTGCTGGATTGCTCCAGTTGAGGTCAGGCTGTTCTTTAAAGAAGAAGTGATAGTAATACTCGTCAGTGGTGGCATCATATTCCCAGGCGCTACCACCAAAGGTGGAATACCAGTTCGTGGGTGGGTTTCCCCCCTTGCCCGGTTTCCAGATGTACCAATCTCGCTTTGGGTTATCCTTGCTTGATCTTGATTCCATGAACCAGGCATGCTTATCTGAGGTGTGGTTCAAGACCAGGTCCAGGATCAAACGCATGCCGCGGGCGTGCAAGCCTTCTAAAAATGCCTTGAAGTCTTCTAAAGTGCCATATTCAGGGGCGACATTTTCGTAATCCGAAATGTCGTAACCGCAATCCACGTATGGAGAGGGGAAATGAGGTGAGAGCCAGATGGCATCTACGCCCAGATCCTTCAGATAATCCAACTTCTCGATCATCCCCTTAAAATCACCAATACCATCCCCATTTCCGTCAGCAAAACTACGTGGATAGATCTGGTAGAAAACAGCTTTCTGCCACCATTTGTATTCTGAAACCATGTTTACTCCATTAAGGGGATTATGCCAGGATATCGCCTTCCAATGAATCTTCATGCATCTGTAACAAGCGAACCCGGTCAATTTGATTCCAACGATCTTCTTTGCTCCAGGCAGTCACCGGCAAGTAATTATCGGTGAGCCCGTGGATCTTCCAGCCATTTTCTGAAAGGAAACTGTTCGATTCCCACAGTACCTCTACTTCTTGGCCCACAAATCTTTGGCGGTAAGCCGCTTCGCTGGCTGCCAACACAGAGCGCATTGCTTCGCTGCGTTCATGCGCCACCTTGCCGTTGATCCTGTCCGGCAGGCGTGCGGCAGCCGTCCCCTCACGTGGCGAAAAGCGAAACACATGCGCGCCGGAAAAATTCATCTCATGCACAAAATCCAGGCTGGCGGCAAAATCTTCCTCCGTTTCACCCGGAAAACCGACGATGACGTCTGTTGTGATGGCCATCTCCGGCACATAATTGCGGATCATTTCCACCAATGCGCGGAATTTCTGCGGGGTGGTGTTGCGGGCCATGCGCCGCAGAGTGGTTTCAGCGCCTGACTGCAAAGGCAAATGCAGATGCCGGCACATGCGAGTATCTTGCCACAGCGCCATAAAACGCTCATCCAATCCCCACGGTTCGATGGATGAAAGCCGCAACCGTTGAATATCGCTGTTCTTCAAGAGGAACTCAATCAGATCGGTAATACTCTCGCCCGTGCCCAGATCGCTCCCCCACGAGCCCAGATGTACCCCGGTCAACACCGCCTCATGGGTATTCCCGCTTTGAGCCAGCTCGATCTGCTTGAGCACGCTTTCCTTTGATTCACTGCGCGGAATCCCACGCGCCAGGCGCGTTACACAGAAGGTGCAATGGTTGCTGCAACCATCCTGCGCTTTAATGAATGCACGCGTGCGCCGGTGAATACCCGGCAAAGGCGCCCGTTCAAGCGGTTCAGCTTCATATAATACCGTAGCCTTGCCCATCATCTGGGCAGGCAAGGTATCTTTGTCTTCATTAATTACAACATGGGTTACGCCTGGTAAAGCCCGCGCTTCCTCAGGCGAGAGGGTAGCCCAGCAGCCGGTGAGCACAATATTGCCCACCCCCAACCGGTTGGCCTGGCGTACCTTCTGCCTTGAATCTGAGGCCGCCTCGGCAGTGACGGCGCACGAATTGACCACCACCATATCTGCCTGTGCAGCCTCTGGCACAATCTCGTGGCCAGCGGCACGGAACTCTGCCGCCATTTTTTCAATTTCTGCCTGGTTGAGCCGGCAGCCGACTGTATCAAAGAACACTTTCATGCTTAGGGTTGGCTTACCTGTAAATGATCAAAAAAGAGTTCAGAGCCCGCGTTTTCGTACGTTCCAGCGATCAGACCAACCTGTCCGCTGGTGTAGCTGTCATCCTGAACAATTGAAAGGATTTGGCCATTCACTGCCAGTGAAAGAAGATCGCCCTGGCAGGTAGCCGTGATATGATTGACCGTTCCGCCCTGTAAAATAACATCACTGTATTTCAAGCCCTGGTTTTGGTCTGCCAGGATCAAATTGCCGCCGTCCATCTTGAAGATGCCATAATAGCCGTCATGACTGATGAGAAAGCCGTAAAAATGGTTGGCATCGCTAAAACGGCAAACCGCTCCAAACACATCGTTGGAAAGGCCGCTCAAAAGCACCCCATCTATATCGATCTTGACATCGGCATACTTTTTACCGGCCACCGACCACAACAATGAGTTAGGCTGATCTACTTTGATGTCCAACCCCTGATACATAAATGCCACGCTTCCAGTAGAAGTATTAGAAGTGCCCCAGTGGTTGTTGTTATTATCAAACTCATCTGAAAAGAGTACTGTCCCGCTTGGCGCAGCCGTAGCCACAGGTTGCAAAGCAGTCAAGCTCTGGCAACTACTGAGGAAGAACAGCGCAGCAATGGAAATGATTATGGCTCTTTTCATCAAACTCTCCTGATCGATCGAATCAACTAATTATACCTACTCGCCGCCATTTGTCTGGATCAATCGGTTGGCGGCTTCGCGGATGCGCGTATCTGTAGTAGCCTCTGCTGCCCGGCGCAGATAGCTGAAGGCCGTGGCCTTGTCACCTTTCTGCAGATACAGTTGGCCTAAATGATACAAGATCTCTGCCCGCCCCGGCAAGGCCTGCTCAGCTTGCAGCAAGAAGCGCTCAGAGCTGTCCAGATCGCCCATTACCAGGTACACCGACCCCATCAGGTCTAGCGCTGAGCCAGAGCCCGGGTTGAGCAACAGCGCTTTGCGTGCCGCCTCCACCCCCACCGAATCGACCAAATAATTATACGAGACGCAAAAACTGGCCAGTGCCCGCCAGGGAACTGGGTTGCTCTCATCCATCAACGTGGCAACCTGAAAATGGATCAGCGCGTCGTTCAACTGGCCTTGTAATGCCAACGTGTTGCCGATCTCCACCTGCCAGGTGGGTTCATTGGGGTTACTCTCTGAAGCCGAATATAAATACTTGATGGCCAGATCGTACTTTTGTTGGCGCCGGTAGTACACTGCCATCAACCCGTTGACGATATCGGAGTGCGGCGAAAGTTCCAGCGCTTTACTTAAGTCATCGAAGCCAGATTCGCCTACGTGCTGGATGGCTTCTCCGTGCAACGCCCAGGCAATGCCATTCTGCGGATCCAACGTGCGTGCCTTATCAAACGCCACCCCGGCAGCTTCCCACTCGCCCAGGTTACTCAGCGCCTGCCCAATATAGATGAAGCGTTCAGCGCTGTCAGCGATCTGAGCGGTTGCCTCGATCAGGCTGATGAGCGGTTTGGCCGCGCTTTGATACTGGCTCACGTCGGCCACCGCCTGCAAAAAGGCCAACGCGTTATCGGGTTGGCTGGCCGCAAACTGCACCCCCAACTGGTAGTTCAGATCAATATCGGCGGGCGAAATCTCCCTGGCCTGTAATAAAGTAGCCAGCGTGCCGATGGAATCATTAATAGATTTCTGCGCCTCTGCCACCTGTAACAGCAAGCCCACATCGCTGATCCCGGCTTCACTCAGGCGCCTGTACTGCTCCCTGGCCTCCTCCACCTGCCCCAGGCTTTGCCAGGCATTGGCATATTGAAATTGTGCTTCTGGGGTGAGCGTTCCCTGCTTGGTAGCCAGTTTAAAATTCTCGATCGCTTTCTCTGGCTCGCCGATTTCCACATACAACCCACCCAAGCGGCTCCAGAGTGCGCTGTTCCATGGCTGCACCTCGGCTGCGCGTTGCAGCGCTGCCATCTCTTGTTTTCGGTTACCAGCCGCATCAGCCTGGGTTGCAGATCGCATTGCGCTTGTATACGCAAACACCTGTGAACCCGTAGGGACCACTATGCCCACCGCCAACGGCAGCAAGATCAGCAAAATGAGGGCTACTTTCGTAAACAAACGCATGCCTCAATTATAGCCGAGCCCCGTGGCCATGACGAATGTCCTATCCTCCGAGAATTTTGGATATCTTCAGAGGATTGGCTTGACAGCCATTTTTACTGATTGTAAAATTTTTTTATCGAGGCGCGTGGGTAAAAAGCCTCAACGCGCTGCCAATTCTTTTCTTCATGGAGAGACAAAGTATGCCAGAACGTTTAGTTGGGACCGTAAAGTGGTTCAACCCTGCCAAAGGTTACGGCTTTATTGGCCGTGACGGCGCAGAAGACGTATTCGTACACTTTTCTGCTATCCAGATGGACGGCTACCGGGTACTCAAGGAGGGACAAAAGGTAGAGTTTTCTGTCGAAAAAGGTCCCAAAGGGCTTCAGGCTGCCAACGTAGTGGCTATAGCCTGAGCAGTATTATCTGCCAACCCTTGAAACAGAGTCGATCTTCGGCTCTGTTTTTTGTTAGAGAGGATTTTTCTCACGCGAAGACGCGAAGTGCGCGAAGAAAACCTCAACTATCCATTAATT
>CAZWKK010000038.1:10149-11631 GCA_964634855.1 uncultured Anaerolinea sp. | reverse complement strand
GCCAGGGCAATGACGAACTGCATGCTCTCGCACCAGGCGGTACCGGGGTTGATATCAGAGGCGATGGCCAGCAGGCCGCCTGCAGCCAGGATCTCTTTGGCAGGGGTGTATTCGGGTTGGGCCAGGCCGAATGGGGTACAGGGCAGGGCAACAGCTACGGTGTTGCTGGCAGCCAGCGCGCGGATATCAGCAGCCGAGGTCTTGACCAAATGGTCGGCAGAGGTGGCGCCCAGTTCCGCGGCAAGGGTGGCGCCGCCCAGGTTGGCAAACTCATCCACATGCAATTTAAGCGGAAAACCAAGTCCTTTAGCGGCGGTCAAAATGCGCCGGGTTTGGGCCAGGGTAAAGGCGTTGTTCTCGCAAAAGACGTCCACAAAGGGCAGCGGGCGGCTGCCGGCATGGCCAGGCCACCAGGCTTTGAGGGCTGGCAGCATTTTCTCAGCAATGAGGTCAGTAAAGGCGTCTTCGCGACCTTTGTATTCAGGGGCAATGGCATGGGCGCCTAAAAAGGTGGGTGCTACTTCCAGCGGACCTTCGTCATCGAGTTTGAGCAGCACTTCCAACTCAGTCAGTTCAGCGTTCAGTTCCAGGCCGTAGCCGCTTTTGGCTTCAGCTGTGGTGGTGCCGTGGCGCAACAGTCCCTGGGCGCGTTGGTGTGTCTGATGGTACAGCTCAGCCGGGTCAGCGCTGCGAGTGGCATTCACCGTAGAGGCAATGCCGCCGCCGGATGCCATGATCTCCATGTAGGTTTTTCCCTGCAGGCGCATCTCAAACTCAGCGGCGCGATCCCCCGCCCAGACCAGATGGGTGTGTGGGTCTACCAGACCGGGCATCACCGCTTTGCCACTGGCATCCAGCTTCTCTTCATGCGGGTAGCGGCGCAGCAGGTCTTCACTTTTACCAACTGCCGCAATCTCCCCGCCCTGGATGAGCACAGCCCCGTCTTCGATGATGCCCAGGCGGCCAAGGTCCTCTCCGCGCTGCGGGGCTCCGGCCAGGGTGAGCAGTTGTGAAGCTGAATGAATGAGCATGTTTTTCTCCAGGCTAACAGGCTGAATGAATTATAGTCCACGCAAGTGAGGACTGCAAAAATCGCGGCCAAATGGCCAGTTTTGATATACTGAGAGGTGAAAACGGAGGATTTTTATGCCCAAAGAGCCTGCTCGCATCATCCAAAACCCGCCCAGCCGCCAGTTCATCTTTGATATTGGTAAGTTGGGATCGCAAAAACACTACGTGCGCGGACTGGTGGAGGTGGATGTGACGGAAGCGCTGCGCAAGATCAGAGAGCAGCGTATGCCGGGGCATAAACTCACTCTTTTTTCCTGGCTGGTCAAAGTGACGGCCGATACCGTGCTGCGGCACCCACCCCTCAACGGGGTGAAACTGGCCGGTAACCGTATTATGGTCTATGAAGACGTGGATGTCTCCCTGACCATCGAAAAGGTGGTGGATGGGGTACCCGTGCCCCTGCCGCTGATC
>CAZWKK010000038.1:0-10049 GCA_964634855.1 uncultured Anaerolinea sp. | reverse complement strand
CCGCTGGCCATCGCCATGGGGTCGGTCAACAAACAGGCAGCATTACATAACGGCGAAGTACAGAAGCGCGATATTCTGCACCTGACCATCGCAGTGGATCACGACATCATCGATGGCATCCCCGCCGCCATGTTCTGTGATGATCTGGTGCGGCGGTTGGAGGCAGGGGATGGGCTGGATTAAGAAGGGGAAGTTTTCTCTTTGATTCCGGTTAGGGCCAACAACGCCAACAGCGTCAACACAATGGCGGCGACGGAGTTGAGCCAGAAACCCACGGCAAAGAGGAAGGGGGCCATCAGGTTGCCCAGCATACGCCCTAGTGACATGGCGGCCACATTGGCGCCCATGAGGGTGGCGCGGGCTTCCGGGATGAGGCCATTCATGATGGAGATGATGGCAATATCGGCGAACTCGAAGGCCAGGTAGAACAAAAAGAGACCGGCAATGGCGCCGAACTGCGTACGCCCGATGAAGGGCAATGCAGCCGAAACAACCACGATGAGCGCCATGCCAATAACGACGGCTTTTTTGCGGCCAATGCGGTCTGAAAGGACCCCGCCGCTGATCTCACCGCCCATCTCACTGATGCCGATGAGCGCGGATGCGGCGCCAAGGGCGGCCAGTTTGAAGCCAAAAGACTGTTCCAGCCAGGCACCGAAGACCAAATTGATGACCTCGTTGGCGGCCAGCAGAAGCAGACTTACCAGCAGGGCGGCGCGGGCGTTGGGGGAATGCAGCACCTGACGCAGATTGCCCCAGAAGCTGGATTTTTCTGAAGCTGGCGGTAGTACATTGGGGATGAGCCAGGCGATGAGGAAGATGGAAAGTAAACCGGCTGCTGCCAAAATGGGGAAAGGTGCCTGCCAGCCGTAGCGGTCCATCACCAGCCCCACCAGCGGCATGCCCAGAATAAAGCTGAATGCCCAACCCCACTCCACCAGAGCCAGAGCTAAACCACGGCGCGAATCATGTACATGGTCGCCCAGGTATGATTGCATGGTGGGTACGTACACGTACATCCCTAAAAAGCTTAGGTTAATTGATATGAAGAAGGTTGTGTAAGAGGGCCAAAAGGCCATCAGCCCGCTGCCCAGGGTAAAGAGACCCAGGCCAAGCAGCATGCTCAGCTTGCGGCCGCGTTTGTCTGCGATGGGGGTGATAAAGGGACTGAGGGCGCCCGTAAAGGAGCGGCCCGTCACAGCCAGTGAGATGGCAGCCAGGTCAACGCCCAGGCCATTGGCGAAGGTGTTCAGAAAGGGGTAGATCATGCGGGTGCTGATGTTGACCACCAGGCGAACGGCGGTGAACAAAAGCACTTGCACACGCATACGGAGACGAGGGGGTTGTGGCAGTTGCATTCAGGCTTTTATTTGGTTTCTTTTTGAATGGGTAACTTGATCTTCGTGAGTATAACACCTGCCAGGATATTGAGAATGATACAGGCAATAGCGTTTACCCAGAAGCCACCCTGATACAGCCAGGGGCCAAGCACATCGCCCAGGGCACGGCCCATGGAAAGAGCGGCGATGAAGAGAGCCATCATGGTGGCCCGGGCTTGCGGCATTATCTCGCTCATCATGGGCAGGGCGCTGATGATGATCATCTCAAAGGTGAAGTAAAACAGGAAAAGCCAGATCATCACACCGATCACGCTCCCACCCAGCCAGGGCAGGGTGAGCACAAAAAGGCTGCTGGCAGCCAGACCGATGAAGATGGTTCTCTCTTTACCCAAATGGTCTGCCAGGTAGGCGGTGATGCCTTCACCGGCCAATTCAGCAAAACCGATCACGGCTGAGGCAGCTCCCAACGCGGCAATCTGCAAACCGAAGGAATCTTTGATCCACAAACCGTAGACCACATTTACCATTTCATTGCCAACAATGATGAGCAAGCCCAACAACATCCCCAGCAAGGCGGGTGTATAGGTAAGCACTTTTTTGAAATCGGCAAACAGGGGAACTTCTTCGCCAGCGGGCGTCTGATCTTTATCATTGGGGATGAATAAAAGCACCATTACGATCATCAGTACCGCCAGGCCAGATAAGATCCAGAAAGGGGCATACCAGGTGACCTTATCGATGATCAGGCCAGCCAGTGGGACGAGCAATATGAAAGCCAATGCCCACGAAAGCTCAGAGATGGCAATATATAGGCCACGTTTTTTGTAAGGGGTTCGATCGCTGAGGTAGGCCTGGATGGCAGGAACGAAGATGTTATTGCCCAGGTTGCCCAGCAGAATGACCAAAAAGAAGGTAGGGTACCCAGGGAAAAGCCCGGCCAGCAATGTGCCCAGCAGGAAGAGGCCAAGCCCAATGAGCATACCTGCCCGACGGCCGTGACGATCTGCGATAGGGGCCACAAAAGGCCCGATGGCAGCGGTGGCCATAGAAATGGCCATGGCCAGCGATACCTGGCTGACTGAGACGTTCAGTCCAGCCGCAAAGATGGCCAGAAAGGGATAGACCATGCGGATGGAAGTGTTGATTACGGTGCGGGCCGTTGTGATGACGCCCAGTCGAAGATTCAATTGTGAAGGGGTGGTATGGGTATCCACGGTCTCCTTAAAAAATTCCCTCCCGTGCTTGGGAGGGAATCGGGTTTAGCAATTCAGGCCTTATTCAATGGTGCTTTGCGGCCGTTCTGGCAAGCGGATGAACCAGACGGTATGCGAGTTATATGCAGTAACTCTGCCGATACGGATAAGCAGGTCTAATTCATCATTTTCCAGATGGTGGCTAACCTCTTTCTCGTTGGCAGAAATAAAGTCGCCCGAATGGACGTCTTGAAAGAGAGCGTCGCCCCAATCGATGACAATGGTTCCGTCTTTAAGCTTAACGACCCATTGGCGGTTTACCGGAGTTCCAGCTGGCATGAGCGATATTATCCTTTAGAGCCGTTTTTGAAAAAAGGTTAACCTTCAAAATCGGCAAAATTGGTCTTGCGAAGTTTATCCACCAATTCGGACTGCGTACCACACCATAGGTTGTGAATGGGGCAATCTTCAGAGAACGGGCAACCTTCAGGTGAAACGGTACACTCGTTGAGGGCGATGGGACCATCGATGGCTTCAACTACCTCTAAAACCGAAATATCCTTCGCGTCGCGGGCAAGTGTAACACCACCGCGGGCACCGCGGGAAGTGTGAATAAGCCCGGCAATGGAAAGCTGGGAGATGATCTTGGCCAGGAAGGAGGGGGGAATTTTCTTGGTCTCCGCAATCTGGCTGGTTGCGGCGCGCTCATTAGGCGGTAATTTCGCTAAATAAAGCATGGCCCGCAAAGCATAATCGGCCTGACGTGTTATTTGCATAGATCAAACCTCTTTTTGAGACAATTAGGATAATAATACCTTATTTATCTCATATAATCATATTTCTGACAATAGTTTGATTTGATTGATTTTTAATAAAAATAGTGTTCGCACCAGTTTGAATTTCTTCAGATATATTTCTCTAGCAACCTGAATAATGAGCATTCAGCCAAAATTTTCTCAATGATTAAACCAGGAACCATTGATGACAATTAACTTGACCAAAACGCTGTGAAATGAAAATGATCAAAAAAAGACCCTCGCCACCTGGCGAGGGTCCAATACTTACTTTAATAGATCAATGTTTTGGGGTCAGCTTTAACCCTTTTGCGAAAAACAAAATATGTCCAAACCTGATATGCTAAAACGACGGGCACAAAGATCAAGGCCACAACTGACATTACCTTGAGTGTGTAAGGCGATGAGGATGCGTTCAGAATGGTCAGGTTGAAGGCTGGATCTGTGCTGGAGATCATTACATTGGGGAATAGCGTAAAAAAGAAATTGGCGACGGCAAAAATCACAGCCAACCCAGTGGTCACAAAAGCCCAGCCAGCTTTTTGGGCTGTATTACTGATCTTTGAGGTCAGCAGTGCCAGTAAAGCCAGCGCTGGCAGCAAGAAGACCGTCCAACCTTTTGCGGAGAAAGCCTCAGCGGTCAAAGCCAGGTAGATAAAAAAGCCAACCACGATCACGAATACAAATGCCCAGAGACGGCTCGAAGCGCTGTGAGCTTTTTTCTGCAGGGTATCGGTCAACTTAAGATCGAGGAAATTCGCACCATGAAGCAGAAAGATTGCCATGACCGCAATTCCGCCCAGGAGGCTTAGAGGGTTCAGCAAAGTAAAGAAAGTACCGGTGTACTGCATATTGGCATCAATGGGTACGCCTTTAACCAGGTTGGTAAAAACAACTCCCAACAAAAAAGAAGCAACCGCACTGGATATGGCAATTGAAAAATCCCAACCTTTACGCCATTTAACACTGGCAATTTTGCTGCGGAATTCGAGCGCTACCCCGCGTACGATCAACGCCAATAGCAACAGGAACATGCCAAGATAGAACCCACTGAAAAGTGTGGCGTACCAATTTGGAAAGGCGGCGAAGGTAGCTCCTCCTGCGGTGATCAGCCATACTTCGTTACCATCCCAATGCGGACCAATGGTATTTATGATGGCACGGCGCTCTTCATCTTTTTTACCGAGTACCGGCAGCAGCATTCCCACACCAAAATCAAACCCCTCCAGGAAGAAGAATCCGATATACAGGATCGCGATCAGGAAAAACCAAACAGTTGAGAGGTCCATTATCCTTCTCCCTTCTCATTTTCATTCATTAAATCAGGAGCTGATTCACTCTCTGCGCCAGTCAATCCTTTTTTGGCAAATTTTAATAAGAGAAATGCGTCTATGCCCATTAAGATCGCATAGATCAATACAAAACCGATGAGACTGATCAGTACAGACGATACGGTCAAGTTGGGTGAGATCGCATCTTTGGTCAGCATCAAACCGGTGACGACCCAGGGCTGACGGCCGGTTTCAGTAAGGACCCATCCGCTGGTATTTGCGATGTACGGCAGAAAAATGGCAGCCACAAACCAGGCGGAACGCTTGACCCATTTGTCTGGGAACTTTTTCATAACGATCAGTAAAGCAATTGCGGTCAGCAGAATCATCAAGAAACCAAGGCCAACCATAATCCTGAAGGTCCAAAAAGCGAGCGCTACAAGGGGGATATATTGAACGGCTCCAAACTGGTCCATGTACTGCTGCTGGTACTGGTTTTGAATGTCTTCATAGCCTTCTACCATTCCGGTCGGTTTGAAGTAATACAACAGACTGAGGGCTTTGGGGATTTCAAGGCTCCATTCCACTTTTCTTCCAGTTGAATCAAAACCGGCAATCACTTTAAAATTAGCCGGATCAGAGGTTGTTACCTGAGCTTCAGATGCAGCCGCTGCCATGGGTTGTACTTCTCGCAAATAACGGCCCTGCAAGTCTCCAGTAAAGACCACTGCAATCGTAGCAATAAGGCCCAAAATGGCTGCCAGCTTGAAAGATTTCTGGAAAGCTTCTGTATCTTTGTTGCGGATCAGGTGATAGATGCTGAACCCTAATACAAAGAAGGCGCCTGTTACCAATCCAGATGTAATTGTGTGGAGGAACAGATAGATGGCACGCGGATTGGAGATCAGGGCACCAAAATCGACCATCTGTGCGCGTCCATTGACGATCTCATAACCAACCGGGTGCTGCATAAATCCGTTGGCAATCAGAATCCAAAAGGCGCTGAGTGTGCTGCCGATGGCTACCAACCACATGAGAAGCATATGTAATTTTTTGGAGAATTTCTCCCAACCAAAGATCCAGGCACCCAGGAAGGTTGACTCAAGGAAAAAGGCTAACAGAGATTCAATTGCCAATGGGGCACCAAAAACATCTCCCACAAACCGTGCATAAGAGCTCCAGTTCATGCCAAATTGGAATTCCATTACAATACCTGTAACAACTCCCATCGCATAGTTAATGAGGAAGAGCTTTCCCCAGAATTTTGTCAACTGTTTGTAGGTAGGGTTGTCAGTTTTTACATAGAGGGTCTCAAGAATTGCAACGAATATACCCAGCCCAAGCGTAAGAGGGACGAAGAAAAAATGGTAAATGGTGGTCAGAGCAAATTGCCACCGCGAAAGTAGAATTATGTCCATATTGATTTCCTTCCGTTAATAATTCACTGATTATCGAGCTACCCAGAACCAGGGCAGAAATATTCGGATCAATACGTCTGCCGCAATAGCAAGGAGCAGCAAGTTGCTAAACAAACGATTGTGGTAAAAGGAAAACCCCGAGAACCAGGTTGGCCAAAACTTCCATTCTTGAGGGGGTTCCTCTGGACGTGGTTTTGTTAGAACGCCAATCGCGAAAAGAGCACGCTTTCCTGCTAGAAAAACGATCAATAAAACCGGAGTGAAATAGCGGCTGACAAAAACAAGATACAAAATTACCAAATAAATGAGAGCAATGACAACCATATTTAAAATTCGGGCTGCTTTTTGACCAATCACAACTGGCAAAGTTCCCACGTGTTTCTTTTTATCTTCCGCTGATTTGTCAATATGCTTGCCCAAGTTAATGCTGACAACACTCAACCCGAAAGGAATGCCCGCCAGAACCACCTGCCAGAGGTAGGTTAGGTCGCCTTGTGAAAGGACAAGGAAAACTCCGGTAACCATGAGTGGACCCCAGATCAGGAAAATACTCAGTTCACCCAGTGCGAGGTACTTAATTGGCCAGGTATAAAAGAGTAAGACAAATGCTCCAAAGGCGAATAGAATGATGACCTCGATCGAGAAGTGACTATAAAAGAGGGCATATACGCCTGATAGCACCGCCAGGAACCCACTGATGGCAAACCACCTAAGTTGCTGTGGTTTGGTCCAGAAACCCTGAATGAGGGGATGCACGCCATATTGGGTTCTAAAGTAGTTTCCACTGTCTACCCCGCGCGAAAAATCGGTGTAGTCGTTGAGCAGGTTGTTGGTTCCGTGGGCCAGAAAAAGTCCCAGGGTAAGGATCAGCCAGGATATTAATGAAATGCCCCAATGTCCGCTGAAATATCCATGTCTTATGGCCAGCAACCCTCCGATGGCACAAGAGTAAACCGTAACGATGGTCACGGCTGACCGAGTGGCAATGAGCCATTTGGAGATCACATCCAATGAATTCCACTCTTGTGGGCTGTCCATCTTGACCAGTTCAGAGAGTGATCTTTTCCACATTCCAAAGTTAATCCTCATTAAATCTCCTTGGTTCGCAGAAACCCACGCACAGAAACCAATGCAACTTAACGATCATATAAATTTTACCGGAATGATTCCTTTGAAGCAAATTCACTTGCAAAACGAAATTATATTTTATTGGTTATTTTATTAATTTCAATCATCCATTCTGTTGAATTAAGCTGCATCACCAGCAACAGGATCAAACATTTTGAACCTGGCCCGGTTATAATACCCCCATGACAAACTTTCGCTTCCACTACCCCATTTCTGTTCGCTACGGGGATCTTGATCCTCAGTGGCATGTGAACAATTCCAAGTTCCTAACTTATATTGAAACAGCCCGCTTACACTACCTGCTCAAATTGGGCTTGTTTGACGGCCATTCCTTTAATGATCTGCCATTTATTGTTGCTGATGTACACGTAAAGTACTTGCAGCCCATTCAACCCACGGATGATGTTCTCATTACGTTGGGCACAACCAAAATCGGTACCAAAAGCGCCATCATGGAATACGAGGTCTGGTCTGCCGATGAGAAGCGGCTCTTTGCCACCGCCGAAACGGTGATGGTGGCCTATGATTACGCTACCAAGAGCTCAGTGCCCGTAAGCGATGAACTGCGCCGCATCATCAGCGAGTACGAAGGAAAACAGCTTTAATCGAGGTGTTATGACCCAAACCAAGATCGATGAAAAACGTCTGGTCGGCTTTCTGGCGGATCTGCTCAATACCCCCAGTCCCACCGGCTGCGCTGACCTGGCAGTTGCTTTTTGCCAGGAGGCTTTCGCTGCTTTGCCAGGGGTAAGCTGCAGCCTGACCCGTAAAGGGGCCTTGTTGGTGACCCTGCCAGGTCAGCGCAAAGATGCTCCGCGCGGCCTGACCGGCCACGTTGATACCCTGGGCGTCATGGTCAAAGAGATCAAACCCAGCGGCCGCCTGGTGATGACCCAGGTGGGCGGCTATGCCTGGAACTCCATCGAAGGCGAGGGCTGTACCGTTTTTACCCAGAGCGGCAAAAAAGTACGCGGCAGTATCTTGCTCAACCAGGCCTCAGTGCATGTGTACGGCGCAGCGGTGAGCGAGACAAAACGCTCGGCGGACAGCATGGAAGTGCGTTTAGATGAAGTGGTTCACTCCGCTGAAGAGACGCGTGCTTTAGGTGTTGAGGTGGGTGATTTCATTGCTCTCGATCCGCGGGTTGAGGTGGTAAACGGCTTTGTACGTTCGCGTCACCTGGATGATAAAGCAGGCGTGGCCTGTATTTTGGAAGCGCTGCGTGTGTTGGCTGATTCGGGGCAGAAACCGCTTCAGACCACATATGTGCTCATCAGCAACTTTGAAGAAGTGGGTCACGGTGCGGCTACCGGCTTCCCCGCTGATCTGACGGAATTGGTGGCTGTGGATATGGCTGCTGTGGGGACCGGGCAGAACTCAGATGAGTATCACACCTCCATTTGTATCAAAGATTCTGGCGGCCCTTATCATTACGGGCTCAGCCAACGATTGCGCGCCCTGGCGGACGCCGAAAAGATCGAATACAAAGCGGATATCTACCCTTATTACGGCTCTGATGCTGAGGCATTGTTACGCTCTGGCGGAGACGTAGCCGTGGCGCTTATTGGCCCAGGGGTGGATGCCTCTCACAGCTACGAACGTACGCATACCCAGGCGTTGACGGCCACAGTGGAGTGGTTGCTGGCTTACCTGACGAACTAGTTTTTCTCACAGAATAAGAGACAAACAGGGCGAAATTCACTCGCCCTGTTTGATTATTAATATTTTATAAAAGTTTGTTAAATATTCGCCTTTTAGCCTGTACAAAGAGGAAATTCGCTTTAAAAACTGGTACAATGACATTAAATCTGACCCTTTTGGTCGGCATCGTTGTGGGGCATGGCCCCGTCGTTAACAACTTATCCGTTCTTTTATTGTTATAAAGAGCGTATGTGGTTCAGGAGGATTACTCCATGGCAGGCATGGAACGGTTTACCCAGCGAGCGCGCAGGGTGCTCTCTCTGGCTCATGAAGAGGCTGAGCGCTTGCGCCAGCCTTATATTAATACAGAACACATCTTGATGGGTCTGGTCGTAGAAGAAGGTGGCGTGGCCGGTAAGGCTTTACGCGACCTTGGCCTTGATCCCGACCGGGTGCGCGAGGTCATCGAGCATCTGAGCGGGTATGGGCTGCAGGAATCGGGCATCATCGAGCTTTCCACGGGTGCTCAGCAGGTGCTGGAGAACGCCATCGAAGATGCGCGTGCTCTTGGCAACCCCATTATTGGCACAGAACACCTTTTATTGGGTCTTACCCGCGTCACCGATGGCGCAGCACTTGAGGTACTTAAAAAGTTGGGCGTTACCCCAGAACAGGTACGCCGTCAGACCCGCCGGGTGATGCAGGAGAACAGCAACTTACCTGCAACTGCAGGCGGAGCACCTCAGCCCAAGAAAGATGAGAAAAAAGAGGCCAAGACCCCGCTGGTAGACCAACTGGCGGTGGATCTGACCACCCTGGCGGAAGAAGGCAAATTGGATCCCGTGGTGGGACGCCAGAATGAGATCGAACGCGTCATCCAGATCCTGGCCCGCCGCAACAAGAACAACCCCGCCCTCATTGGGGAACCGGGTGTTGGCAAGACCGCCATTGTGGAAGGCCTCGCTCAGCGCATTACTGAAGGTGATGTGCCCGCCCCGTTGATCGGCAAACGCGTCTTGCAGTTGGATGTAGGCTCACTGGTGGCCGGTACCATGTACCGCGGCCAGTTTGAAGAGCGCCTCAAACGCGTCATTGATGAGCTCAAGGCTTCCAAGGCCATCCTCTTCATTGATGAGCTGCACATGCTGGTGGGGGCTGGCTCTGCCGGATCATCGGTGGACGCAGCCAATATTCTCAAACCGGCGCTTTCTCGCGGTGAGCTGCAGGTCATCGGCGCCACCACGCTGGATGAGTACCGCAAACA
>CAZWKK010000037.1:9612-11662 GCA_964634855.1 uncultured Anaerolinea sp. | reverse complement strand
GGGTGCGAATATCTCCGAGCTGTACAACAAAGCCCTCATCAATCGCAGTTTTGCTGCTACCAACTACTGGGGCTTCGCGCTGGCACGCCTGCAACACGAAGACAACCTGGTTTGGACAACCCTCACGTTAGAAGACCGGGCCAACTCTGGCTACAGCGGTAACGATGATGCCGACCTCACCAATATCCTTTCCAGCATTGATCCGTTGGATATTGCAGTGCTTTTTGTTGAACAAAGAGCCGACCTCACCAAAGTGAGCTGGCGAGCCCGTTCTGGACTGGATATTTCCGGTTTGGCCGCCTCATTTGGCGGTGGGGGTCACCCCGCTGCTGCCGGTGCAGAGATCAGTGGCAGCTTGGACGTTGTACAAAGACTTGTTTTAGAAGCAACCAGGAATTATCTTGATACTACAAAAGATACAGATACCAACGAAGGTAATTCATAACTGGGTGGTAAAGAAAATCTTAATGGAGCGTATATGAACTCAGAAGACAATTTTGACATGAAGAATGCTATTTCGGGCGTACTGGTCATTGACAAGCCGGTCGGAATGACTTCTCACGATGTTGTTCAGGTTGTCCGCAAAGGTACAAATATCCGTCGTGCCGGCCATACCGGTACGCTTGATCCGCGCGCATCTGGCGTTTTGATCGTTTTGGTCGGCCCGGCTGTGCGCCTCAGCGAGTACGTCTCAGCCTCAGACAAACGCTACCAGGCGGTCATCACGCTTGGCAAAACAACTGACACATACGATGAAGATGGCCTGCAGACTTCCAGCGCACCTGTCAACGTCACCGAAGAGCAATTTGAAAAAGAATTGATGACCTTTGTGGGCGATATTGAACAAACCCCTCCTCCCTATTCAGCAGTGAAAGTGAACGGTCGCAAAGCCTACGAGATGGCCCGTCACGGCGAAGAAGTAGACCTCTCGCCTCGCATCATCAGCGTTTACTCATTGGAATTATTGGAATGGGCTCCGCCTGAGGTGGTCATTGATATCTTTTGTTCCTCCGGCACCTACGTGCGCTCCCTGGCCAATGATCTGGGAGATCGGCTGGGATGTGGCGCCACCCTCACAGGTTTGCGCCGTACCAAGAGCGGCCGCTTTACCCTGCGTGATGCCGTGCCTCTGCGTAAGCTCAACGAAGCCTTCACCAACGGCACCTGGTATCAGTACCTCATCCCTGCCGCTGAAGCGCTCTCCGATTGGCCGGCTGTGGAGTTGAGCGTGGAACAAATGGATACCATCCGCCACGGCAATCGCATTGCGGCAGACGCAACGGTGGGCAAAAAAGCCCGCGGCATCAGCGAACAGGGTGAGTTGGTTGCCTTACTGGAATTGGATGAAGTCAGCAATGAATGGCAGCCCAAGAAAGTATTTTTCTCCTGACAAAACTCCCCCTCGCCAATGCGAGGGGGATTCATTTCAAATCAAAATTTACCCCTATAATTAATCCATGGATTTTTTCACCGACCTCAACGATCTGCATATTTCCAGCTCCTGGTGTACCGTTGGCTCTTTCGATGGCGTTCATCTGGGCCACCAGGCATTGATCCGCCAACTGGTACAAGGGGCTCATGCCTCTGGCAGTGAGGCAATTGTGCTCACTTTTTCGCCCCATCCAGCCGTTTTCTTTGGCCGTTCGAACCCCGGTTACAGCCTTTCCAGCCCTGAAGAACGAGAACAATTGCTTAAAACGCTGGGCGTGGACCGCGTCATCACCATCAAGTTCGATCAGAAGATCGCCAGCTTGAGTGCCGTTGATTTTATGACCGGATTGAAAAATGACCTGCACCTCAGCCATTTTCTCGCCGGCTATGATTTTGCTCTTGGTCGTGACCGAGAAGGTAATTTTGACTCCTTACAAGCCATCGGGAAAGAATTGGGGTTTTCAGTTGATGCATTCGCCCCGGTAACCAACGAACATGGCATTATCTCTTCCAGTCGCATCCGTGATCTGCTGCATCGTGGAAAACTCAGCGAGGCTAATGAATTATTGGGAAGACCCTACTCGTTGGAAGGCAATGTCATCAACGGTGAGCATCGCGG
>CAZWKK010000037.1:0-9512 GCA_964634855.1 uncultured Anaerolinea sp. | reverse complement strand
GAAAAAACGAGAGAGGTGATCTCACATGGAGCATGAACGACAGATCTATTTGCTTGATCCACAAAAACTGCCACCTGAGACCATAGCAGTCACCTTTGCCAAAACCTCTCGTTCGCCGGAATCTTTCCGCCAGATCGCCGTTGAACTCAGTGAAAGCAAAAGCGCCGAATTCAACGAAAAGTGGGTGGTCGGGTACGGGCATTCATCCGTAGCCGAACACGCCGTATTGCACCTGGCGGTTGAAAACGTATCCAGATTGGCCATTGAATGCCTGCAATCCAACCGGCTGGCTTCTTACACAGAAAAATCAACCCGCTACCAGACCTGGCTGGGAGATGCCTTCTATATACCTGATGAAATAAAAGGAAGCGCAGTAGAGGGTATATACCGAATAACCTGTGAAAAATTGTTTGCCACCTATCAGGCCCTCCTCCCCTCTGTGGAGACAGCCATCCGCGCCGAATGCCCGCAGCAAGAACAAGAATCTGCTTCTGCCTGGGAACGGCGCACCCGCTCGCAGGCTGTTGATGTCTGCCGTTTTTTGCTTCCTTCTGCCTCCCTGGCAAACGTTGGCATCACCATCAACGCCAGGGCACTGGAACATGCCATTACCAAAATGCTCTCCCATCCACTGGCGGAGGTGCGCCAGGTAGGAGCCGAGATAAAAGCTTGCGCCACCGCCTCTGTGCCCACCCTGCTGAAATACGCCAGTTTGGATGATGCCTTGATTCAGGTCAGCCAAAAATTCGCCTCCATCCCTCTGGAACCTTCACCCGCGCCTACCGATTGGTGCCAATTGCTCTCAGTAGAGCCTAACTGCGAAGAAATGATCTTTGCCGCCGCCTTGTACAAAGAGCAAAACATTGCCTATGCGCAAGCCCTGGATTGGGCTAACAAACTAAGTGCTGTTGAGAAAGTAGAGCTGGCCAAAGTACTGCTCGACCCGACTAGAAAGCATTCCATCCCCGCACGTGAGTTGGAACACAGCTTATTCACCTTTGATGTCCTGCTCGACCAGGGTGCCTATTATGAGGTGAAACGCCACCGTATGATGACCCTGACACCACAATCTTTGACCGCTAGGTTGGGTTTTGCAACCCCTATGGCCATTGAAAAAGCTGGCGTTCGCAAAGAATACGAAGAAGCGATGAAAGCTGCCCACACCGCTTATTCCCTGCTCGCTCAAGCTAACCCAGAGGCGGCCGGTTACCTGGTACCCAATGGCTTTAACCGCCGCTTCTTGATGACCACCAACTTTCGCAGCCTGGTGCACTTTATTCAATTACGTTCAGCGGCAAACGCCCATTTTTCGGTACGCCGGTTGGCCCAACGCATGAGTGAAGAGATTGCCCTTTACCTGCCCTCGTTTGCCACTCTTCTCCCCCGCAATCCACAGGAAACCGCCGCTGGTATTGAGGCTGCCTTCTTTTTTAGCACAAATGAAAGGTGATTATGATCCCAAATCTTGAGATCGTCCTGCGTCTTGGTTTGGCCGCCCTGTTGGGGATGGTGGTTGGGTACGAACGCGAACGCCAAAACCAACCTGCCGGTCTGCGTACGCACACCATTTTGGCCATTGGGTCCTGTCTGGCCATGACCATTTCCATCAATATCTCCACTCAGTTCGCCAACTCTGGTGATCCTGCCCGACTGGCCGCTCAGGTGGTCTCTGGCATCGGTTTCTTGGGCGCAGGTGCCATTTTGCGTTACGGTACAAACGTCAAAGGGCTTACCACCGCCACTTCGCTCTGGACCATTGCCATTGTCGGTCTGGCTGTTGGCGCAGGTCACTACTTTGCATCCATTGCAACCACCATCGCATTGCTCATCGTGTTGGTTTTGCTCAATGTTTTGGAAAAGAAACTGATCCGCGTCTACACCACCGTCAATGTGATGGTCACTGCAGTGGGTGTGCCTGACCTGGCAGAGCAATTAAGAGAAGCCCTCAACTTACTCAAGAAAAAGGTCATTTCCACCGCAATTGAACGTGACATGGGCGATAATTCCACTACAGTGACTTTGGTGGTCAAAGCCATTGAGGATGAATCCTTTGAAGACATTCAGGCGGTGATCGCTGAAATGCCGGGCGTGACCCACTTTAAACTGTTTTAAGATTTCGCTGTTGACACAGGATGTGGAATGGGTATAATAGTTGAAATCCAATATGAAAAGCGTTGACGAGGACGAGTAAGCATCGCCAGGGCGTTCCAGAGAGCAAGAAATTGGTGAAATCTTGCACGCACAGTGATACTGAATGGACCTCCGAGCTGCCAGGTGAACACCACCGTAAGTAACCTGAGCCGGGAGCGCCGCCGTTATGAGGGCAACGAGTATAAGCAGAAATTTTGCCGTACTCTAACGAGTGAAGCTGGCCATCCGACCTCCGGGAGCATTCTCCTGGAGGTTTTTCGTTAACCGTCAGCTTAACCGGGGTGGCACCGCGGATCGTACGTCCGTCCCCAGATGGGACAGACGTTTTTGTTTTAAATTCGTCTGTTCCAAACCAAACCAACCTCATTATTCTCAAGGAGCTGACGATGGAAGAACAAACGAAATATCTGCTGAATGAAAGTGACATCCCACATTTTTGGTACAACATCAACGGTGACTCACCTATTGCGCCTGAACCGGTGTTCAATCCGGCCAGCAAACAGCCCGTCACCCCTGCTGACCTTTCTGTGCTGTTTCCCATGGGGCTTATCGAACAGGAAGTAAGCACTGAACGCTACATTCCCATCCCTGAAGAAGTGCGTGAAGCTTATAAGTTATGGAGGCCCACCCCGCTCATTCGTGCCCGCCGGCTGGAAAAAGCCCTGGGAACCCCTGCCCATATCTATTACAAATATGAAGGTGTTTCTCCCTCTGGCAGCCACAAATCCAACACAGCCATTCCTCAAGCCTTCTATAACAAGATCGCCGGCACAAAAGCCATGACCACCGAGACCGGCGCCGGACAGTGGGGCTCTGCGCTTTCCATGGCCTGCCAGTTCTACGGGTTGGATCTTGAAGTATACATGGTGCGTGTTTCCTACAACCAAAAACCTTATCGTCGTTTCCTTATGGAAACTTTCGGCGCCAAAGTGTTTTCCAGCCCCTCTACAGAAACGCAGTACGGCCGTGACCTGCTGAAAAAAGACCCAGCCAACCCCGGTTCACTGGGAATTGCCATTTCAGAAGCGGTTGAAATGGCAGCCACCTCAGGTGGCTCCAAAAAATACGGCCTTGGATCTGTGCTGCATCATGTGCTCATCCACCAATCCGTAATCGGTGAAGAGGCCCTCAAACAAATGGATTTGGCGGGCGAATACCCAGATGTGGTCATTGGCTGCGTGGGGGGCGGTTCCAACTTCTCCGGCATCGCCTTCCCCTTCTTGCGCGAGAACCTCAAAGGTGGACAACGCACTCGTTTGCTGGCTGTGGAACCAGAAGCCACCCCATCACTCACCAAAGGTATTTACGCTTTCGATTATGGTGATACCGCCGGTATGACACCCATCATCAAAATGCACACATTGGGGCACAACTTTATGCCGCCATCCATCCATGCCGGCGGTCTGCGCTATCATGGTATGGCCCCCACCCTTTCTGCCCTGGTCAACGCAGGGTTGGTGGAAGCCGTCTCTGTTGCCCAGACAAAAGTTTTTGAAGCAGCTGTTCTCTTTGCCCGCAACGAAGGGATTTTGCCTGCCCCTGAATCCTCTCATGCCATTCGTACCGCAATCGATGAGGCACTCATAGCTAAAGAAACCGGCGAAAAGAAGGTGATCCTTTTCAACCTCTCTGGACACGGCCATTTTGATCTGGTTTCCTACAACAAATATCTGACTGGACAACTGGAAGACTACAGTTATTCGCCAGAGGAGAATCAGCAGATCACCGCTGATCTACCACAGGTTGAAATTCCGGTAATGTAGCCTGTCATTCCTTCAAAAACCTGGGTTCCAAAAGACTGGCACTCAGGTTTTTGCTTTTTGCATTTTTCACAATTAATTTGCTATCATTGTTACATGGTGAATGCATCCACATATTTTCCCCCAAATGCCCTCAGCCGACCGGTACCGATCGAGCGATTTTTACCGCCCTGTCCTGCCGGGGTGATGAGCCAGGCCGCTGAAGTAAGCCCAGCTCAAGATGGCTGGCTGCTGGATCCCTTTGGGTCCAATCCGCTGCTGCCCCTGGAGTTAGCCCAACAAGGCCGCAAAGTGCTGGTGGCCTGCAATAACCCCATTCTCGCCTTTTGCCTCAAACAACTGGCTGCTCCTGCTAACAAAGAAAGTTATCTTTCTGTCATCGCTGACCTGGCCTCACAAAAACGCGGCGAAGAGCGGCTGGAAACACACATTAAATCACTTTACCTGACCCGTTGCTCTATCTGCCATCAGGAGATCCAGGCGGGCGGTTTTTTATGGCGCCGCGCTGAAGCAACCCCATATGCCCGGCTGTACCGCTGCCCGCATTGCGGTGATGAAGGAGAACGTGCCATCACAGAAGAAGACCTGGCCCGTTTGCAGCCCATCATCCGCGGTGAGAAAGTGCACCGCGCCAGGGCTATTAGCAAAGTGCTGACCGAAGACCAGGAAGACCGCACCGCCGTGGAAGAAGCACTGAAGGTGTATAGCCCTCGCGCCCTATACGTCCTCTTCACACTGCTCAATAAGATCGAGGGCATGTATCTTACCAATGAAGATCGCAGCCACTTGCAGGCGCTAATGATAAGCTTATTAGACGCAGGCACCAGCCTTTGGCCCTGGCCTGCAACGCTGGAAGCCAGCCATCAGCTCACTTTACCGCAAGAATTCGTTGAAAAGAATTTATGGATCGAGTTGGAAGGTGCGGTTAATTTGTGGGCACAACCTTCTACTGGCGTGGAATGTACACTTTGGCCAAAACTCCCGCTTCAAGCTGGCATCTCGCTCTTTGAGGGGCCAATCCGTGCCATCAAAGATATCCCAGAGCAGTTTACGATCAGCCAACTGGTTTGTCTGCCACCCCGCCCCAACCAGGCCTTCTGGACGCTTTCCGCGCTTTGGTCAGCCTGGCTTTGGGGTAGCACCAGCGGGGGTACTTTTAGGGCTGTGCTGGGAAGACGACGCTTTGACTGGCACTGGCACACCCAGGCTATGCAGCAGGCGCTGGAAAAAGCGGTCAGTTTGGCCGACCCAAAAGCAACAGCATTTATTCAGGTGGGAGAACCTTCTGCTGGAATGGTTTTGGCCACATTGATGGCCGCCCGAACTAGCGGACTTGAGTTAACCGGCAGCGCCTATCGATCCCCCTCTGACGGGATCCAATTTCAATCCAAGATCAGCACAAAACCACCCCGTCCAAAAAATGCCAATTTGCAGGCAGTTTGTCGTTCGGCTATCCGTACGCTCTTAAATGATCTGGGGGAACCCAGTGATTACCTTCGCCTGTATACTGCTACTGTCTGTGAGGCAGTGGATAGTGACAGCCTACCTGCCACGATAGAAGATTTTTCGCTGGAAAAAAGCTCCGAATTTCAGGGCATGCTCGCCCGAATCTTCAGCGATCGGTCCTTCTTACGCCGCTTTGATGTCACCAGCCAGGAATTCGAATCTGGTACATGGTGGCTGGTCAACGCTGACCCATCCCACTCACCCTTGGCTGACCGATTAGAGGTGGCAATCGTCAACCTGCTGCAAAAGCAAAGATCTGTTCCAGCCATTGAGATCAATCGCTTCATCCATCAATCCTTCCCAGGGTTCCAAACTCCTTCGAGTGAGTTGGCTGAGTATTGTCTGAATGCGTACGCAAATTGGGAGCCAGCAACATTAAGTTGGAATCTGCGGGAGCAGGAAATCGTTGCGATACGTCGGAAAGACGTTGACCAGGCAGCAAAAACTCTCTCGCATCTGGGCAAAAAGCTTGGCTTTGAGGCGGTCTCCGAACCTGCTCTTAGCTGGTGCTTGAATGGCAAGGTTCTCTATACCTTTTTCTTCTCGGCTGCTGCAGTTCTGGCAAAATATGTGTCGTACCAGAACAGCGAATCCGGCGAGAATGTGTTTGTTTTTCCGGGCAGCCGGGCAGCGCTTTTAAAATACAAACTGATTCGCGACCCATTCCTGCATGAACGTACGCTCAATGGCTGGCACTTCCTCAAATTCCGTACTCTGTCTGCCCTCAACACTCGCAGTGATCTCACCCCCGCCCTGTGGACCATGCTATTGGATAGCGACCCCATCAGTCTGGAAGAGAATCAACAATTACGCATGTTTGGTTAAACGCAAAAAAGCCACCGGTCTCCCGGTGGCTCATTTTTTTAGATCTCTTACTTCACTTGTTGAAAATTAATGAGGATCAAGTTCTTGGAACAATCCGAGTAGGTATTGAAAACGATCTTATCTGAGATGGCAACGTATGCCGTATCGGTCAGTTGAACCGAAAGCTGTGCGGTGGAATCGATGGGGGTCTCTGTACTCAGCACGAACTCATAGCCCGATTTTCCATACCATTCCTGAGCCCCACCCGAAAGGGTGGTCTGATCAATTCGTTTACCGTTGTAATAGCCAGAAAGATGGATCATCAAGCCAAGTACAGGCCGGCCTTGAATATCCACCACCTGGCCAGCCACCCCTTGCCAATTGCAGGTACCATCGGTGTGGAACACGGTGTTGGCCATGGCCACAGGGTCACTCTTTGGAGCAAAAGGAAACTCTGCGTTGGGGTCGGTGGCATAAGGCGTAGGAGTCTCACCCTGCGGTAATGCTGCCGTTGCTTCTTGCACGGTGGGTTTGGGTGTCACGGTAGAGGTGATTGTAGGCGTCCAGGTGGGAGGGAGCATCACCTGAGTGGGAGTGCTGGTAGGCAACTGCACCAATACCGGCAGCGTAGGCGGCGGGAATGGATTCATGGCAGAAGCCGGGTTTGAAAACAGCAGCAAAAAGTAAAGGACTGCACCAACGGTTGCCAATACAAAAATGGCTGTCAATGAGTTCCATACTACATCATTGCGGCGTTTTTTGCTTCTGCGTCTCTGCCGTTCTGCAATTTCTTCCTGGTCAATGAAATTCATGCTTGTTCTCCAGCCTGGAATTGCTTATTTCACCAGTATCTCGATGTTGGAAGTACCTTTGGCTGCTTTGAGCCATTCGTCCAAACGTTGTTGCTGCAAGGTTCTGCGTGCATCCACAGAGAGAGGGTGATTCTCATCCCGTTCGATCAGGTAAAGGATGTGGTACCCCAAGTCGCTCTGAATGACCTCACTGTAACTTCCTACTTCAAGGGCGAAGGCTGCTTCTTCAACGGCACTCTGGGTCAGGTAGCCTTTGGGAAACCAGCCCAGGTCACCACCGGTGGTGGGATCCAGCTTATAGGCTAGAGTTGCAAAATCTGCGCCATTCTGTAATTGTGTATAAAGGCTTTGTGCATTGGCCTCATCCTGCACCAGCATTTGGCGCACATGCACCTGGTCTGCCGTTTCAGGAACGGTATTGATGATCTGGTCGCGCTGCCAGGAGACCGCAATAGAACGGCGCAAAGCCACCCTAAAGGAGTCATCTGTATAGCCATTAGCGCTTTCCCAAGCGCTCAATTTGTCTGCGCCACCCATGTCAGATGCCAAAGCATCTACACGGGATTGCAGGGTAGCATCATCCACACTGAAACCATTTTGAGCAGCTGCCTGCGCCAACAACAATTGGTCGGTCAGGTCTTCGATCAATCGGTCTCGCTGTTCTTCAGGCGTAGCCGTGGTAGAAAGCGTGGTTTGGGCTTGCTGCAGGCGGGTCAGTTCAGCCTGGTACTCTTCCAGGGTGATGCCTTCTCCATTGACCTTGAGTGCCATCGGTACTTCGGTGGGAGTAGGTTCTGCCGGGGTCGCGGTAGGTTCAGGCGTGGGGGTTTCGCGCGGACCGCAACTGGACAAAAGAATTGCCAAAATTGAGATCAAGAGAATTTTTTGAATGTATTTCATTCGTTCGATTATACCCGAAATCAAATATCAAAAAACCTGACAGGCTTTTGACCTGTCAGGTTTGCGATCACTTTTTTGGATTAGTAATCCATGGGGGGAGTTGCAGGAGCCGGAGCGTTCTTCTCAGGAAGATCGGTGATCAAGGCTTCGGTGGTCAAGATCATGGCTGCAATGGAAGCAGCATTCTCGAGAGCGCCGCGGGTCACTTTGGCGGGATCGCCAAGGCCACCCTTGATCATGTCGATGTATTCGTCGCGAACAACATCGTAACCAACGTTGATGCTCTTCTTAGCTTTCTGCTCAGCGCGGACGTTTTCAATAATGACGGCGCCGTCTTTTCCAGCGTTTTCGGCGATCTTGCGCATGGGCATTTCAAGAGATTTACGCACGATCTTGACGCCGATGTTCTCATCTTCGGTCTCAAATTTCAGATCATCCAACACGCTCATGGCATTGATGAGAGCTACACCACCACCGGGGACGATACCTTCTTCAACTGCGGCACGGGTGGCAGAGAGGGCATCTTCAACACGATGTTTCTTCTCTTTGAGCTCGGTCTCGGTTGCAGCGCCAACGCGGACGATGGCAACGCCACCGGAGAGTTTGGCCAGGCGTTCCTGGAGTTTCTCACGGTCGTAATCGCTGGTGGTTTTGTCGATCTCGATGCGGATCTGCTCGATACGGGCTTTGATCTCAGCTTCGTTGCCTTTGCCACCGATGAGGGTGGTATTGTCTTTGTCGGCGGTCACTTTCTCAGCGCGGCCGAGGTCAGCCAAGACAACAGATTCGAGTTTGCGGCCGGTCTCTTCAGAGATGACCTGGGCGCCGGTGAGGATGGCAATATCCTGCAGCATAGCCTTGCGGCGATCACCAAAACCAGGGGCTTTGATGGCGAGGACATTGAGCATGCCACGCAGTTTGTTCAAGACCAGGGTGGCCAGGGCTTCGCTATCGATATCTTCAGCGATGATGACGAGGTCACGTTTGCCAGTCTGGACAAGTTTCTCGAGCACAGGCACAATGTCCTGAGCAGCGGAGATCTTCTTGTCGTAGATCAAGATGTAAGGATCGGGGATGATCGATTCCATCTTGTCGGTGTCAGTGATGAAGTAAGAAGAAATATAACCGCGGTCGAACTGCATACCTTCCACGTATTCCTTCTCAAATTCCAAACCTTTGGACTCTTCCACGGTGATGACGCCGTCTTTGCCAACTTTGTCCATGACCTCAGCGATCAATTGACCGATGGAGGCGTCCTGGGCGGAAGTGGTGGCAACATTGGCGATATCTTCGCGGGTAGAGATGGCAATAGCCTGTTTCTTGATGGCTTCAGATACCTTCTGGGCAGCGCTTTCGATACCATGTTTGATGAGCATGGGGTTGCCGCCAGCGGCCAGGGTCTTGAGACCTTCATTGACAATGGAGTGAGCCAAAAGGGTAGAAGTGGTGGTGCCATCGCCAGCGATGTCGTTGGTTTTGGTCGCAGCTTCTTTGATCAGCTGGGCGCCCATGTTTTCAAACGGATCTTCCAGTTCGATCTCTTTGGCAACGGTCACGCCATCGTGAGTGATGGTGGGGG
>CAZWKK010000036.1:0-11728 GCA_964634855.1 uncultured Anaerolinea sp. | reverse complement strand
GAAGGCGATATTGGGGTGAGCAACGGCTGTGGCAGTATAGATAGGCATTCAATAGTCCCTTTCGCGATAAGTTTACCATGCCTGAAAGGGTTCTGTGGCCAAAAAAAGAACCTCCGGTTTGGCGGAGGTTCTCGCTGAACTAATTGGATCCTTGAATCCAGGCATCGGTAGCGCGATCCCAAGAGAAGATCTCTTCAGGTTTGAACCAGATGGAAATCTCTAATTGGGCATTCTCAACCGAATCTGAAGCATGGGTAAGGTTACGGCCAACCTCAAGTGCATAATCGTGGCGGATGGAGCCGGGCGCTGCTTCGGTGGGGCGGGTAGCACCCATGGTTTGGCGAACAGCAGCCACTGCCTGTGGGCCTTCCCAGACCATAGCCATGAGAGGGGAACTGGTGATGTACTTAATGAGTCCGGCATAGAAGGGTTTACCTTCATGAACGGCATAGTGTTTCTTTGCGAGCTCTTCGCTTACCAATAAGAATTTGGCTGCAACCAGTTTAAGTCCGCGATTTTCAAGACGTTTGATGACCTCACCGGTCAATCCACGCTGTACACCATCTGGTTTGATCAATACAAAAGTGCGTTCCAATTGATTTCTCCGTTAGTTTGATTTGGTTAATATTGATTCTGCTTTTTCATAAGCAGTTAATGCATCTACCAGGTTACCTGCCTTGGCGTAGGCATCTCCTAAATTTTGCCAGGCATAAAAATCGTCTGGGTTGGCATCCGCTTCACGGCGAAGAATCTCTAATTCAGGAAGAGTTTGTTCGGGAGTTGGCTGCTCAGATTCTTCAACAAGCGAATTATCAGGCTGCGATTCCCAAGTGGGAAGGTCAGAGGGCTCTTGAGGAGCAGGAGTTTCTGCTTCTGCTTCGAACGAGGGTGTTTCTTCGCTAATGGAAGGTTCAGCTCCCAAACTAGAAGAAACTGGTTCGACTGCTTCGCTTTCAGTTGGAACTGAATCTAAGACCACACTAGTTTCAATTGGTTCAAGCAAACTTTCTTCGGCTTTTTCCGTTATGGGTGTTTCTACCGTTTGTTGTTGAGCGACAGGTTCTTCATTCATATTTTGCAAGCGCTCTAACTGAGCAGCAAAATCATAACGCTGGTCTTCGTTATCCAGGCTTTCTTCTGGGACAGTTTCAGCCACAGGAGAAACATTTTCTTCAGCATCTGTAGGTTTAAGATCGCGCAGCCAGCTTAAAAGATCGTTTTCGGTTTCCTGAGAAATGGTAGCATTCGAATCCACCGTTTCTACTTCAGTAGTTACTTCTTGAGTTGTTTCTGCCACATCTTCAACCTGCCCCGGGATCATCTGAGGTTCTGTCTCAGGTTGCTCAGCCGCGGGGCTGTCTTTTAAGAGTTCTTCGGCCGGCTGCCAGGCAGATGCGTCTTTGGCAAAAAGATTTGCCAAAGGGTCAACTTCTTCTTCACCATCATGAAGGGGAGCAACACTCTCTTCGGTGGAAGGCACCTCTGGTTGAGGTTCAGTTTGGAAGGGATTTGCTACAGCAGAGGCAGTATTACCATCAGCTTTGAGGGCATTCAGCCAATCTGGCAGATCATCTTTAGCTACTGGTTCCACTTTATCGTCTGTTTCAAAATTCTTTAACCAGTCAGGCAGGTCAGATTCGTCGCCATCTTTAGTGGGCGTGTTTTCTGCAATGACGTTGTTCATCCAGGCAGCTGTCTCAGAAAAGGGAGAAGGAGGAACTTCATCACTTTTTTCAGAGGAGGCATCTGCATCGACGGCATCAGAGCCTTCTTGGGAGAGTGATTTTAGCCAATCAGGCATATCTGCCGGGTTAGTTTCTGCAGCAGGAGCAGAAGGTTCAATATTCTCTTCTGCAGGTACATCCTCACCATTGGAAGGAATCCAACCTGAATTCCGCATCCAATCTGGGATGTTGTTTTCCGAATCATCCCCAATGGGAGCTGGATCAGTAAAAGGTATGTTTGAGGCACTCATTTCAGTTTCCTCCTTCTGAGGGTTCTCAGTTGCCGAGTTGGGGTACTCAGACAAAACATCCATTTCTGGTTCTAATTTTAGTTCTGCTGTCCCTGGAGTATCAACAGTGCCAGATACTTCCTGAATAGGAGAAGGTGGTTTCCATTGGGCTTCAGGTTCTGACCAATTTGAGGGGGTTGAAAATGATACATCTGAAACATCACTAAGCTTGTCGATGACGACTTTCTCATCGGGCACCTGGTCTTCAGATGAATAGATGTCATTTACGAACGCTTGATATGGGTTCAATTCAATCAGACGGGCTGCATAGATTTCGGCGTTTTTACCACTGCCCAAATTTTTGAGGATATTCAACAGAATTCGATTTAAATCATAACAATATGGAAAATCTGAGATCAATCTTTCTGAAATTGCCAGAGCTTCTTCCTGGTCTCCAGAAAGGAAGTACATTTTGGCCAGGAAAACCTGCAAATCGATTCGTTTGGGTTCTTCGGATAAGGCAGATTTGATCTCATCAATGGCTTGCTGATATAGCTCACCGCGAGCATACATTCTAACCAATGCGCCGCGAGTAAGGCGGATCTTCTCTGGATGGGTGCCATCACGAAGGTCAAAAAGGCGTTTGAGTTCTTCCTGGATGGCAATGTTGCTGGGTTGGCAATCAAAGGCAAGTTGCATGTGCCAGATGGCTGCATCCAGATCATTTTCAAGTTCGCGAACGATGCTCATGCCGGCATGGGCAATAAAGTCGTCCGGAAAAACCGACAAGACCCGCGTAAAAATATCAGAGGTCTCCTTGTATTGCTTGGCCTCAAGGAAGGATTTTCCCAGAATGCGATACGTAGAGATGTTTTTGGGAAAGAATTGAAGGATATGCTTGCAGTGCGCGACTGCATCCTTCAATTGATTTTGTTCGATCATCTCTTCGATTTCTTGTTCATAGGTTCGCAATGAGATTCTGGGCATAGACTAACACTCCTGCTATGAGTATGCAACAAATATGAGGGATTGGCAAGCAAAAAAATACGGCATGTTTACCATGCCGTATTATACAATTTTATTCGCCTAGATAGTCACGCAATTTTCTACGAATTGATGGATGTCGCAGCCTGCTGAGCGCTTGCGCCTCGATCTGACGGACACGTTCGCGAGTGACGCCCATTTTTCTGCCTACCTCCTCAAGGGTGTAAGCCTGGCCATCTAACAAACCATATCGTAGCTGAAGAATTCGAACCTCGCGCGGTGGTAACCCATTGAGGACGTCTTCAAGGTGCTCGCGCAACAAATTATAAGTGGCTGATTCGTCTGGCGGAGGAGCTTCATCATCTTCAATGAAATCGCCTAATACAGAATCTTCTTCATCGTCGGTTGGCGTCTCAAGAGAGAGTGGGCGGCGAGCAACCTGGATCATGTTTTCCACCTTCTTGGGTGGAACATCCAGAGAAACAGCCAGTTCATCTACAGTTGGTTCGCGTCCGAGGCGCTGAGTTAACTGATGCTGAATGCGCAACAATTTATTGATCTGGTCGCCCATATGAACAGGCACGCGGATGGTTCGGCCCTGGTCAGCAATGGCGCGAGTAACAGCCTGACGAATCCACCAGGTGGCATAGGTGCTGAATTTGTGTCCGCGGCGATAATCGAATTTCTTGGTGGCGCGGATCAAGCCAATGTTGCCTTCCTGGATGAGATCCAGAAAAGGAACACCACGGCCCATATATTTTTTTGCCACACTAATGACCAGACGGGAGTTGGCGGTGATAAGGTGTTCACGTGCTGACCAGCCATCTTCAATGAGTTTGCGTAATTCAATGCGGCGGCGGGTGTTAACGTTTCCGCGAGCCAGCTCTTCACGGGCCATTCGGCCACGTTCAATTCGCTGGGCTAATTCAACCTCTTCATCGGCGGTGAGTAAGGGTACTCGGCTGACTTCCTTTAAATAGAGGCCGATGGTATCGTCTGTATCGATATTTTCCAGATCATCTACGCTGATGTTTCTGGTTACGGTTTCTTCATCTTCACTTAATGAGAGCTCTTCTTCAGTTGGTTCGTCGTGCAAATTTTCATCTTCAACATATGCTACGCCAGCACTCATTAACGCAGCAAATGTTTCCTCAAGCTGTTCTACATCTTGCTCAGCTTCAGGAAAGAAATGAAGAATATCATCAATAGTAACGTAAGATTTTTGGCGACCTAGCTCAATTAATTGAGCTATCGCAGGGTATTCTTCATCATCTTCATCAGAAATGTTGATGATAGGTGGTTCCATGTCCAATTTAGTACCCTTCCTATTCTACTTATAGGCTTCATTATTAAGCCATCAGATTGAGAATACACAAAAAAGATTAGAATTACAATAGATAAAACTAAGAAATTGCACACCTTTGATAAGCAATTAATGAGCGGAAACAAATTCCGCTCATTTGATATTGCCTGATGGTCTGAATTAATCTAGCGCATAACACTATACATCAAACGACATGTAAAAGTCAATAAGCTAATATTTTTCTAATCATGATTTAACCTGATGAAAAAGATTTCTAAAAATTTCTGTTTTAGATTAGATGTTGATTAAACAATGGTAAAATTGTAAAGATTTTTTTGTTTTCACCTTGTTCTCATAAATTCATTCTTTGGAGGGTAACATGGAGATAGACCTGTTAGGAATGGGTTCCAGACATGGCTTAAATGGATTTGAACAAATATCCATTATCGCCGTTCTCGTGGTGGCTTTTATCAGCCTCCTGTATGCCTGGTTACTCAAAGATAGTGTCCTGAAAAAGGACAAAGGCACAAAAAAGATGCAGGAAGTTTGGGATGCAATCCGAATTGGCGCCAACAGTTATCTGACTCGCCAATTAAAAACCATCCTCCCGGCTGTCGGCATTCTTTTTGTGGCTCTTTTTCTCTCGGTTTATGTTGTAAAACCGAGTGCCGAAGCACTTGATGAGTTTCCTCAGAACACACAATTGATCATTTCCTTAGGACGTTCTATCGCATTTGTTTTGGGAGCGTCCTTTTCTTTAATTGTGGGTCAGCTGGGTATGCGTATGGCCATTCAGGCCAGTGTGCGTTCAGCTTCTGCTGCTCGTCGAAGCTTCAATGAAGCGTTGTCCATCGCTTACTATGCCGGTACCATCACCGGTATGCTCACCGATGGCCTCGGTTTGTTGGGCGGCACCGTGATCTTTATCATCTTCGGTAAAGCAGCTCCGGATGCCCTACTTGGCTTTGGCTTTGGTGGCACACTGCTTGCGCTCTTCATGCGTGTGGGTGGTGGTATCTACACCAAGGCTGCTGATGTTGGTGCAGATCTCGTGGGTAAAGTTGAAAAAGACATCCCCGAAGATGATCCACGTAACGCAGCCGTTATTGCCGACCTGGTTGGTGATAACGTAGGTGATTGCGCTGGTATGGCAGCCGATATCTTTGAGAGCTATGAGACGACCATCGTTTCGGCATTGATCTTGGGCCTCACCCTGTGGGCTCGTGACGGTAGTCTTACCTGGATCGTCTATCCTCTGATCATCCGCGGTATTGGTGTGATCAGCTCTATCATTGGTACATTCACAGTACCTATCTGGGAAAAATTTCCAATCAAATTCCTGCGCTCCCATGATGCAGAAGGCTCCATGTTCCGCTCTTACGAAGTATCGAGCGTCAACACGGTTATCTTCTCTTTCCTCGTGGCAATTTTCTATGCCCACGACTGGAAATTGGCCGCATTGACCACCATCGGTGTTGCCCTGGCTGTTGCCTTCAACCCGTTGACCTCTTACTTCACTTCGACCAAGTCTTCCCCAGTGAAGGAAGTTGTTGAATCCACCAAGACCGGACCAGCCACCACCATTCTCTCTGGTTTGTCATTGGGCATGGAATCCAGTGTTTACGCTTTGATCGTGATCGTGATCGCTTTTATCGGCGCACTTTTGCTGTACGGTGGACCCAATCCGTTTGGAACGATCTCGGGTGACAATCTGATCTTCGTTCTGTATGGTGTTGCCATGGTGGGTATTGGTATGCTCAGTCATACTGGTAACAATGTGGCAATGGATTCTTACGGTCCCATCTCTGACAATGCCAATGGTATTGGTGAGATGGCCTGGCACGATGAAAATGACGAAGAGACCCTCAAAGCTCGTCAGATCATGGCCGACCTGGATGCAGTAGGCAATACCACCAAAGCAATCACCAAGGGTGTCGCCATTGCTTCCGCCGTTATTGCTGCTGTGAGCTTGTTCTCCTCTTACATTACGGATATCAGCAAAGTCCAGGCTAACCTTGGACTGCCACAATTGAATGGTATCAACGTAGCCGATACTCGTGTTTTCATCGGCTTTATGCTGGGTGGTGCGTTGCCCTGGTTGTTCAGCAGCCTCTCCATCCGCGCCGTCAGCCGCGCTGCCAGCCGCATCGTGGAAGAAGTTCGCCGTCAGTTCCGCATCCCTGGGATCATGGAAGGCACTGTCAAACCGGATTATGCTGAGGTAGTGGGTATTTCCACCAGTTCTGCACAAAAAGAATTGATTCCCTTGGCCACCATCGCCATTTTGATGCCATTGGTCATTGGTATGACCATGAACGTTGAAGCCCTCGGCGGTTTCCTCGCTGGCGTTATTTTGTCAGGCCAATTGTTGGCTGTGTTTATGGCCAATGCAGGTGGCGCCTGGGATAATGCAAAGAAAATGGTTGAAGACGAGCCTCGTGACCTTGCTGCCAATACCGGCAAAGGTTCCGAACGTCATAAGGCTTCGGTCGTTGGTGATACTGTTGGTGACCCGCTGAAAGATACTGCTGGCCCGGCATTGAACCCGATGATCAAAGTTGTCAACCTCATCAGCCTGTTGGCTGCCCCGGTTATCGTGAGCTATGAGAGCGCCACTGTGGTTCGTTTAGTGGTAGCTGTTCTTATGTTCGCGGCAATTGTTTGGGCAGTGTCTGTCAGTAAGAGACCCGCTAAGATCGGCTAGAAATCACCGCAAGCAACCAGGGAGCATCAGTCTGATGCTCCCTGGTTTTTTAATCTTAAAATTGTGCCAGCGAAATCGTCTTGAAGCGGGGCAATGATCTTCATTTCTTCCATAGTTCCGGGGTGTGTAAAGGTGATTTGGGAGGCGTGTAGCAGCGTCCGTGGAATCATTTTACCCCGTGAAAAAGAGCTAGACTCAGGCGTAAAATACAGCGGATCGCCTAAAATTGGAAACCCTATCGTCAGGCAATGTGCTCTAATTTGATGCGTGTAGCCAGATTCAGGCAAAGCTCGTAGTAAAGTACAAGAGCCCGAAAGAATTTCAATAACCTCGAATCTGGTTGTCGCCGGTTTGCCTCGTTCACGATCGATCACAGTACGATGTTTACGATCTCCATTGATGCGTAATGGCAGGGCACATTGAGTATTCTCATCTACATAACCAAAAACAATGCATGAATAAATTTTCTTCGTCTGACGATTTGCGAATTGGTCATTTAGTATTTTGTGCGATCGTGCATTCCTGGCTAGAAGCAAAACGCCACTGGTTTCTTTATCTAATCTATGAACGATCCAAAGTGGACCAAACTGATCTTCCAGCAGAGATCGAATATGCGGAAGTGAAGGATTCCACCCCTCGGGAAGAGTGCTAAGCCCGGAAGGTTTATTGATGGCAAGTAGGTCAAGGTCTTGATAGAGAATTTCCATGTGGTTTAAATCAAAAAGCATGCCCGCAAAGGCATGCTTTAGTGAATTAGAGGTCTTTGGGAAAATTGGTGAAGAAGGAGACAGCCACAACCCCGGGTCCCGCATGGACAATAATGGCAGGGGGGATCTTTGTGATCTCAATATCGTTCACATCCATTGTTGAGGCAAATTCGTCTTTCAATGCCAGTGCATCTTGCATGGCATCGGCCTGGAAGATGGCGATATGGGCATTCTTAGAATTGGGGCATTCACTCTTGACCAATTCAACGATCCGGGCAATGGCACGACGCTTAGTGCGCTGGTTTTCAAAAGGGTTTACAGCCCCTTCGCGGAAAACAAGGATAGGTTTGACTTGCAACAAGCTACCGACCAATGCCTGAGCGCCACCGATTCGGCCGCCTTTGTGCAAAAATTCGAGAGTATCCACATAGAAGTAGATCTTGTTGTAATTCAGCGCTTTCTTGATCTGGCTCATAATTACATCGGCATTTATGCCTTTTTGAGACCACTCATAGGCTTTCATCACCAGGGTACCTAATGCAGGACCAATGGTTCGGGAATCGATGATGCGAATATCGGCGAGAGGGAAATCTTGTGCGGCAACTGTGGCACTTCTGAAGGTTCCGCTCACATCACTGGATGGGGTGATTACAATGGCCGTATCTTTATTGGCTGCAACTTGCTCAAAAATTGGGGTATAGAGAGCAGGCGGTGGGGCAGCTGTTTTGGGCAAAACTGGCGAATTACGCAGACGAGATAAAAATTCTTCTGTGGTGATCTCATTGTCATCACGATAACTTTTATCTCCGAAGACGATTATCTGAGGGATCATTGCAATGCCGAGTTTTTCGGCATCTTGCGGACTGATATTTGAGGTTGTATCGGCAATAATTTTGATCATTTCAATCCTCTCACGGAATTTGCGGACCTTTTGATACTGTTATTATACAGAAAGAAGTTCTTTATAAGAAGGGATATTCCCTACGGAGTTCGCATTCTTCACTGCATTCAGAATGGCTTCCTCGACAACTTTGGCTGCGAAAGCGCCAACTACGTTCACATCCACTTTGACCTTTCCTGTAGATAGCGCGAACAGGGTATCGCCATCAAAAAGTGTATGGGAAGGTCGGATCGTGGTTGCCAGGCCATCTTGGGCCATCTGTGCCAAGAAATTTGTCTGTTCTCGGTCAAAGGCAGCATTGGTACCCACAATGCCAATCACGGTGTTCTTGGAAGAGGCAAACGTAAGAGCCGCTTTCCCAATGGCAGAGCGGAGCAACTCGAGGGTATCAGCAAAGATTTCTTCTTTACCGATGGTGAGTGGGCCTTTCCTGATCGTTCTTGCGCCGGCTAATATCGCTCCAGTATGAGGATCGATCACATCTCCAAATGGGTTCACCGCGATCAAAGCGCCGACGATCAAGCCGCCGCCAAGATCCATACTGGCTGAGCCGATGCCAGATTTTGTGGCCTGGGCAACCCCCAGCGCTGTTCCGGCTACTGCGCCAGTGCCTGCGCCAACGCAACCCTGGGCAACCTGTGTAGAACTGGCATTTAGGCAAGCCTCATAACCCATTGATGCGTCAGGGCGAATAGAGGCAGAGCCAATGGCTAGATCGTACAGGATGGCGGAAGGGACTATGGGTACTTTTGCAACACCTGTATCAAAACCAATGCCTCGTTCTTCTAGATACTTCATCGCACCAGAGGCAGCATCCAGGCCGTAAGCGGATCCACCTGCAAGCATGATGGCATGGGCTTTACTGACCAGGTGCTTGGGACGAATGGCATCGGTTTCACGTGTACCAGGAGCTCCCCCACGCTGATCAACGCCGGCAACGGCTCCTTTTTCACAAAGCACCACCGTACAACCGGTGAGTGCATCAAAATTTTGCGCATGGCCTACTTTGATGCCGGGAACATCCGTAATTGTTCCGTTCATTAAGTTGTTACCTCCGGGGAATAACTAGACAGGTCGTTTACAGTTTGGACAAATCGTCTCACGGGTGAGGATAACGTAGCCACAATTGCGGCAAGTTCGAGGCTGAATATCACCAAGGGGCGCGCCACAGGCAATACACAGAGGTTCGCCGGGCGGATTGGGCGTGTTGCAATAATCGCAGACGTACTTTTTTAGTCGATCAGATAATTCAAATCCTGAGCCCAGTGAACGCGCGGTCTCGTCGATCGTTTGCCATACTTCTTCCGTTAGATTAAGATTCTCAATATCCTGTGCAATGTCATCTAATCTATTTAGAAGAGTTAAGGGGTTTCGCAAGGCAAAAAGGGTAGTCACCCCAAGGCTGGCCGCCACGCCCAACCAGGCTTGCTGCCCGATCTTCACATTGACTCCGTCTTCAACATTTTGGAAGGTAATGCTCAGAGCGGTCTTGCCACCAGATTGAGCATAAGGAGAGGTGGCAACCTGGACGGCGATAAAATCACCAGAACCCATTTGTTGAACCTGCAAATTGCCCTGATGAAAGTGGGCAACAACTGCCCGTGCCAGATCTGTATTCTTGAAGTTTCCGTGATAAATTCGCTGTTCCATAATTGAATTATAATCAGCTTTACGAATTTGATTGAATGGAGTGGTACATGAAGTTGAAAGTCTTCAAGGGAATTTCCCTTTTATTGATCCTGGTTTGTTTATTCACATTAGTATTTACGCTTAATTCACCCAAAACGGTGCATGCTCAACAGCCAACCGGCTCAATTCCGACCATTACCGGTTTACCCACAGGACCGATGGCAACCGTAAAGGTGGGTCTGGAAGAAACGATCAAGGTAAGAAGTGGGCCTAGCACCTTGTATGACCAAATTGGCGTCATTTTACCTGGCGTTCCTGTCTCAGTAAAAGGAAAAACCATTGCAGGCGATTGGTTACTGATCGATTACCCGGGTGCAGCCAGCGGAGAAGGGTGGGTATGGTCGCTGTACATGGATGTTTCTGGGGGTGAGTTGCCTGTGGTTGAACCTCCGCCTACCCCTGCGCCGAAAACGACTGCCACCATTGATCCCACCATGGCAGCACAATTTGTGATCACGCCGCAGTCAACCCCATTGCCGACTTACACTCAACCGGCTCCTTTGACCATTCCAACATACACGACTGGTCTGTCAAGTTCTGGCAACATTCCGGTTGGATTGGTGATCATCATTTTGGTAGGTCTCGGTGCGGTAATTGGGCTGTTTTCTGTTTTTCAGTCCAGGTAATGACGTAAAACCAATATAATTTTGGCAATTAACTTGGAGGACTCATGGCAGAATATTTGGAAAGTCGAGAAAGCTCCTCTCCAATCATTACACGCGCTGTTGCAGCCGGGCTGCAAGGACAATACTCCAACCCTTATGAATTCGATTCGGTCACAAAGGCCTTGTTGAAAATTGTCGGGTATTTTCCTCAAAGTGTTGCGCAATATATGGTGCCTCGGGCACAGAATTCCAGCGCTCTTGATGCGAGTATCGTGCAAAAGTTGGATGTAGATGATCTTGTCCGTGCACGTGTAAAAGATTATGAGCAAGTAAAAGGACCCTTTCCTGCCATCACCATGGGGGTGGGTATGGGTGGCACAACCGCACACTTAGCTTTATCGTTGGGCGGACCATTTTTGCCGCAGGCCTATGTTTTGACCTTGAACAAAGGGTCAATGGATGGCAATGTCCAAAACTATTTTGACCTCTCGGCAGAAACTGCCCGGATCGTGACAGAAAATAATCCCGGCGTTATGTCGATCCAGCATTACGATCCCATCCATGACGGTTGGCTGACTCGACGGGTGAACCATTTACGCCTTAAATTGATCACGATGTCTGATGTTTATCAGGAGTACATCCGCAAGAATTTGCAACCCGGTGGGGAGATCATTTATCTGGACGGCGGGGCAAAATGGAAGCAATACCAGGTTGGCCCCAAGAATGTTTTTCAAGTGGGCGGCTGGGGCGATATTTCTGCTGAGGAATTCCTTTATGGCAGTGATCGTATTCGTGCATACTGTAAAAAAGAAGGAATGAAATACGCCAACTGGCAGTTGGATGGGTATCCACTCATTGATGGTCCAGAATCTGAATGGGGA
>CAZWKK010000035.1:0-11851 GCA_964634855.1 uncultured Anaerolinea sp. | reverse complement strand
ACAAAGGTGAACGATTTTCCCCACTCATCAGGTTTCTGGCGTAGCTCTATGGTGCGCAGACCAAGCTGATAGTGCTTCTCATCCAGGGTTTTACCGTTGGTAGAAAGGACCACCTTAACCTGGTACAAAGGCTGATCGCCATAACCGTTAGGCCACCACAATTTGGGATCCGTGATCTCAACAAAGAGGGTGGTCTTATCGCCAGCTAGAACTGCCTGTTTTTCATACTTTTTCCCATCCGGGCTGGTGACGACGAGGGTGACACTGAGATCAGCTTTTTGCCACACTTGCGGTGTAACGGTGGCTTCAACCTTGACCTTACCCCCTTCATGGATCTGACGCAGGTGTACTTCTTCCAGGCGCGCAGCTTCGTAACCTTCCAGACGAATATCTTTCCAGATGCCAATGGGCGGTAACTGCGGACCCCAGTCCCAACCAAACTGACAGGGAGCTTTGCGTAAATGCGGCCCACCAGGAATAGCTTGAGAGACACCAGCCATTGGCCGTATTGCCTGTTTATCAGCGCAGTAGCGCACAGGTGAAGCAAATGAAACATCTAAAACGTTCTCTCCAGCTTTAAGATTGGGCTTTACATCCCAGCGATACTGACGGAACATGTTATCTGTTTTTCCCAGTTCGATGCCATTCAAGCGAACAGTCGCCAGGGTATCCAAACCATCGCAAACTAAAAAGAGCTGCGGCAGGGCAAATACATCGGCATTTGGGGTAAAGCGAACCTGGTATTCCCAATCGCTTTCAGCCACCCAGGCCACGCGTTTCTCGTTGTCGCCAACAAAAGGATCCGGGATTTTCCCGGCAGCCATCAGATCAGTGTGCACACCCCCAGGGACGATGGCGGGCAACCATTCAGTTGTATCTTTTTGGCGAAAATTCCAATTTCCGCTCAGGGATTGAATATTCATGTCCAGTCCTTTGTATCAAAAAATGAAGGTCGATAATTGCGAAAAAATACTGCTGAAAGAATTCGTGCCCCTTTCAGCAAGTATTTTTGTCGTAGCATTGAATAATATTTAACTCGTAAAGATCAGTTACGATCTACTTTGACGGTAGACAGATCCCATTCCTCATGGATCTTGGGCACATCGCTGATCAGACGCTGCGTGTAAGCCTGTTTCGGTTTGAGGATCACATCATCAGCCGAACCACTTTCAACAAACTTGCCCCGCTCCATGATGTAAACAGTGTTGGAAACAAAGTAAGCCAGACCGATATCATGGGTGATGAAGATCAAGGTCATACCGGTTTCGTTGCGCAGTTTCATTAACATGTCCAGGATCGTAGCACGGGAACAGGCATCGATCATGGAAGTCGGTTCATCGGCCAACAAGATCTTGGGTTTCAGTAAGAAAATACGCGCGATCATGAGCCGTTGCATCTGTCCGCCCGAAAGCTCGAAGGGGTATTTGTTGGTCAACTCTTCGTATTTCAGGTTCACAAAACTGCAGGCTTCCACCATGAGATCGTATTTCTCTTTTTGGCTCAGGTTTCCACCACCGCGCATCTTGATGCAGTCCAACAAAACTTTGTCGATCTTGTTGAAGATGTTGTACGAAGAGTAAGGATCCTGGAAAATGGCTTGAATGTTCTTCCAGTATTCTTTTCTCTTCCACGGATTACTGATATCCCGTTTGACTCCCTGAAAGTAGATCTCTCCTTCGGTGGGGTTAATCAGACCGAGCAACATTTTGGCCAAAGTGGTCTTACCGCTGCCAGATTCGCCTACAATCGAGATGATCTCACCTTCTTTGAAATCGAAATCAACATGATCAACCGCAGTATTCTTGTTGCGGCCAAGGCCAAATACTTTGGTCAGGCCAACACCTTTAAGACAAGATTTACTTTCATTGCTCATTTTTGTAAGCCTTTCTCAACTCAGCTTCACTGAATATACACCTGTAATTTCGATTGCCTTCAGCATCGCGCATTTCGATAGAATGCTGCTTGCATTCAGGTGTAACGTACTTGCAGCGAGCTGCAAAGCGGCAACCTTCGGGGGGATGCTTCAGGTTGGGAGGAACGCCCGGGATTGCGGTTAGTTTTACATCGCGTAAACCAGCTTCCGGAACAATGATGGAACCCATCAAACCTTTGGCATAGGGATGTAAAGGATCAAAGACGGTCTGTTTGGCAGTGCCATATTCCACGATCTGTCCCGCGTACATGACCATAATGTCATCTGTGACATTAAAGAGCAGCGGCAGTTCATGTGTAATGAAGATCATAGACTTGATGAATCCTTTATCCATCAGATCCAGCATCATCTTAATGACCATTTTCTGAGAGGTCACATCCAATGCAGACGAAGGTTCATCAGCAATGAGGATCTTGGGGGAAAGGAAAGTAGAAATTGCGATGACAGTACGTTGCTTCATACCACCGGAGAGTTCCACCGGATAACGGTACAAAGACTCAGCAGGTAACCCCAAAATCTCAAATCGTTCATTTGCCAGATCATCGATATCTTTTTTATTGGCTTTAGGATCATGCGCTAAAACAACATCTGTAATGAAATCGATCACTTTACGAGTAGGGTTAAGCGCATTCATTGCTGCTTGCGGGATATAAGCGATCTCAGTTCCCAGAATGTTCTTACGCACATCATCCGGGTCCATACCAGAGATATTTTTTCCATCAATAATGATATCGCCGCTGGTGTAATGCAAAGGGGCAAAATAGTACCCCATCAAACTGAGGGCTAAAGTAGATTTACCACAACCGGATTCACCTGCAATACCCAGAGATTTCCCTTCTTCCACTTTCAAAGAAACATGGTCCACCGCATAAACATCTTCGTGGAAACGGGTGATATATTTCGTCGTCAAATTACGAACATCAAGCATTACTTTTCCCATATCATCCACCTAATCTCTCAACGCCGGATTGAAGACCTGATCGAGACCGGTATTCATCAGGTTCATTGAGAATGTAATCAAAGCGATAACGAGCAGGACCGGGAAGTAAGCCCACCACTTACCTAAGATGTGTGCCTGGTAGATCATTGCCCAGTTCATCATCAAGCCCAGGGTTGGAACATCTGTTGTTCGAGGCCCAAGCCCTAAAATGGAAAGGCTGGCTTCAGCCAAAATGGCTGAGGAGATCTGTAAGATCAAAGCCATGATAACGTAAGAAGCGATGTAGGGCAAAATGTCCGTGAGCAGAATAAAGAACGTGGAATGACCTGAGAGTTTAGATAGGTTCACATGATCGCGGTTTCGTAATGAAATGACCTGAGAGCGAACTGCTCTTGCCGTCCAAACCCATGAGGTTAGACCGATGACGGTAGCGATGGTAACCGCACCTCGTTTGTCTTGTCCGATACTGAAGGAGATCAGGATCAACAGCACAAATGAAGGGATGACCGTGAACAAGTTGGTGATGAACATGATGAAATCGTCCACCCAACCACCCACATAACCTGCAACCAATCCCATGATCAAACCGATCAATGTGGCGATGATACCTGCCACCAGACCAATTTGCAATGAAACGCCAGTGGCTTTAACGAGTTCTGTCAAAACATCACGGCCAAAATTATCTGTCCCTAGAGGCAACCAGCGTACATTGGCTACCTGGTTCACATTTACGTAATCAGTCGCAGCAATTAGCGATGATTCGGTCAAAGTACCATTATCACCCTTGGTAGCTACGATCAAAGAATCCGTTGAAAGCAGCCCGCTCAAGGAAGTATTCAAGCGCTGATAGTATTTTGCTTTTGCGTAGATCATGCCAGGAACTTTCTTGGCAGGATCATAATTCTTTTCCCAGACCGCTAACAGGCTGGCTGTATCGTTGATGTCGATTTCTTCTGCAGGGACGCCATCCATAATGAGCCATTCTTGCATGGCCAAACGATCATCTTTAGATAGACGGTTAGCGATACGGTTTGCTTCGGCATTATCCAGATTTAAGGTGTACCGAGTTGATGAATTTACTGTATCAAAGGCATTTACATATACACCAGGTGGGAAGAATGTACCTTGCCCAAGGATCTGCAATGGCGCATTCGGCACAAAAATCGGGTAGAAGATCACCGTCAACAGGATTGCGGCAAAGATGCAAAAGCCGACAACAAACTTTGAGGAGTGGAAAACTTGCTGAAGGGTATTTTTCATTTTCTCATCTCTTCTGTCTACTCTGACTGGGCTGCTTTGATACGAGGATCAATGAAACCGTAAACGATTTCGATGATAAAGTTAGCAGCCAACACCATCAAAGTAATGATCAAAGTTGCCGCCGAGATAAGCGGATAATCCTGCCCCATCACTGCGTTCAACAATGTGTAGCCGAGGCCAGGATAGCTGAAGATGATCTCCGCGATCAAAGCGCCGCCCACCATGGTACCGATTGACAAAGCCAAACCGGTCACCTGCGGGAGCATGGCGTTGCGGAAAACGTAAGCAACGATCTTGTTGTCTTTGATGCCCATAAAGCGGGCATATTTCACATAATCGGCGTTTAATTCATATATTGCCATGGATCGCATACCAATTGCCTGGCCACCAATGGCAATGATGACGATTGACCAGAAGGGCAACTGATAATGAACGATGACAGACCAGATGAACTTCCAACTAAAATCTGGTATGAGGTCAAATCCATAGCCGCCTGAAGTGGGGAACCACCGCAGTTTTACGGCAAAGACGACCATTAAAATAACGGCCATACCAAAAGCCGGTAAATTGCTCACGAAAATGGACAGGGGCATGAGCACTTTATCGAAGCCTTTTTTAATATAAGCAGCTAAAGCGCCCAGAACATTGCCGATGATCCAGCCAACAATAATGGCAGGGAATTGCAGGGCAACTGTCCACCAAATTGCTGACCCTAAAATATCAGATACGGGTCGGGGAAATTGACTAAAAGATAAACCGAAATTGCCATGGAACACGTTGCTTACATACATAAAGAACTGCGTGATCATGGGCTGATTCGTGCCAAATAACTCAGCGTAACGTTCGTAAACTTCCTTCATACCAGTGGAGTTCGACATACCCTGAGCAAGACGCGCCACAATGGCAGCCACAGGGTCACCAGGCATGAGACGGGGAAGTATGAAATTTAGAATAAAAGCGAAGAAAGCTGTTACAAGCAACCAAACCAATTTGTTGAGAAAATACTTTCGGTATCCTTTCAACGCAATACCTCCTGCTCTATTGATAAACAGCCATGTTCCGTTATTCGCGGAACATGGCTGTCCGAACTAGTTACAGATTACTTGCTGACCAGGGTCAGGTTGTAGAGACCAGCGATACTCCAACCATCGGTCATGTCCAGAGGCGGAACAGGAGGATTGGTGCCATCACCGTCATGCGGGAAGTTGGTCCAAACACTCTCGTTCACAGTGTGGAAAGCCTGCGGGCGATACATGAGGGTGAAGGAAGGAACATCGGTGAGGTATGCTTTCACGAGTTCAGTGTAAGCAGCTTTCATCTCAGCTTCATCGGTCATGGTCGGCAAAGCAGCGATCAGTTTGTCAACAGCTTCGTTCTTGTAACCACCCCAGTTACCATTCCAGTTGTTGGTGGTCTGAGCGAATTCGCCGCCGATCAGGTGGCGGATACGACCCCACGGCTGTGTCGGGCCAGCACCATCGGACCACATCATGAAGATGTCATAACCTTCGGGAAGAGGCCAGTTGGTGACAACGGTCTGATACACGGACCATTCGGGGTAATTGGAGGTGATATCGATGCCGATCTTCTTGCCAGCGGCAGCAACAACCTCGATGGCAGCTTGCCAGTCGGACCAGCCGTTCGGGCAGGTGGCGACATAGTGCAGCTCGGTGCCATTGAATTCGCGATTTCCATCGCCATTGGTGTCTTTGATACCAGCGTCATCAAGCAACTTGTTGGCGCCTTCGATATCATTGCCAGCCCACTGCAGATCTTTCACAGCGTCGTGATCATACAGAGCCTGCTCACCGGGGGTCGGGTTCATCAAGGAGCGCGGAACCTGAACGAAGGTAGCGGACTGATTGGTCATAGCGTTGGCGATGATGGTGTCATAATCGACTGCCATGGCAATAGCTTTGCGGATAGCAACATTCTGGAGGGACTCAACACCCAGGTTGAAGAACGCGGTCGGGAGGCTTGCGCCGATACCGTACGGAGCGTCATCCAAGTAAGTGGAGATGGGGAGACCATCTTTCAACCACAGATCCTGAACGTTGGAGTTGAACTGCTGGGAAACATCCACTTCACCGGCCTGGAGGGCGGTGGTACCGGCAGCATTATCTTTGTAGATGATGTGAGCCAAGTACTTGGGAGCGGGCAGTTTACCGAACATGGAGGCATCCTGACCCCAGTAAGCGTCATTGCGAGCAAGGACGACTTTGGTGTCATCAGCGAAGAATTTGCCGTAAGGGCCAGAGTAGACAACGTCATCAGCAACATCGGCCATGAAAGCGGCAGCGTCGCCATTGGTGCGGGCTTCCAACTTCTCAGTCCATGCTTTCTGGATAACGTAGTTGCTGCTCAGGTAGGCCTGGACCAGCAGAGGATTCAAAGCTTTGCCATCGGTTCCGGTGACTGCTTTGACAACAACAGTCTGGGGATCGGAAGCAACGATGTCAGCAATGTAGGCTTTGTTGGCGGCGCCGAACTGGGTGTTGTATTTCACGTGGGAAGCCCAGGTGTAAGCAACATCATCAGCGGTGACGGCGGTGCCATCAGACCATTTTGCAGCGGCTTTGATCTTGAAGGTGATCTCAGTCTTGGCATCATTCCAGGTGTAGGGGCCATCAGCCAACAGAGGATAGACTTTGCCATCGAGCATGTCGTAGAGATACGGGGTCTCGAACATAGGAACGCGGGCATTGTCTTGTTGAGCAAGGGCCATAGCGTTGTTGCAGTTTGAGGAATACGGGTTCCAGCAAACTACAGCGCCCCACTGCTGACCATTGAAGTAAAGGGTTTCATTGCGGGGCAGAACAGTGTCGCCCGCTTTTACTTCAGCGGCAGGAGCTTCGGTGGGAGCTTCGGTTACGACGGCTTCAGTAGCGGGAGCTTCTGTAGCCGGGGCCTCGGTAGCCTTGGCGCAAGCGGCCAAGAGCATACTGAGAACAAGAAGTACGGATACTACTAACATCGTGCGTTTCATTTCTTCGTTCTCCTTTTAAGTCTAGTAAGATAGAATATTGCACACACGTTGATTGTCGATAGATTTGTGATTTTCCTACCTCCTTTGGGCGGATTTTCTTGCCCATCTTCACGCTCTGAGAGCGTTCCCAAAATTAGAGATGAAAATGCATCAAGAGAGCAATTACTCCATTTTTGATGCACCGCAGGAATCACGAACTACAAGCTCTGTATCTAACACCACTTTCTGCGTTGCTTTCGTGCCAGATTGAATGATGTTAATGAGCATGTCCACTGCTTTGCTACCCATCTGCAGCACTGGCTGACGAATGGTAGTGAGTGGTGGAATCATTCTAGCAGAATTTGGAATATCATCAAATCCCACTACTGCCACATCTTCGGGTACGCGCAAGCCAGCTTCGCGGATGGCACGGATCGCTCCATAGGCCATGCTGTCACTTGCGACAAAAACAGCGTCTGGTTTAAACTTTAACAAACGCTGCATCGAACTGTACCCACTTTCTTCTGTAAAATCGCCTTCCATTATCAATTCAGGACGAATTGGATAATTGGAATCTTGTAGGGCTTTAAGATATCCCTGATAGCGATCGTAACCAGCTACCTGTTTTTGCGGACCGGTGATGGTGGCGATCCGTTTGTACCCTAAACGTACCAGGTGCAAAGTGGCCTTACGGCCAGACTGGACGTTATCAACATCCAGAGAATTCACATCCATGGTTGGGTGCCGCCCAATAAGAACAAACGGCATTTTGCTCTCCACCAGGGAATCCACAATAGGATCATTCATGGGAATGGACGCGACCACTACCCCGTCAACGAGACCATTGTGGAGTATTCGCGTCACCATGCGTCGTTCATATTCTGGTTCAGCCAACCATAACATAACGGAATAATCGCGCGTGTTACAGATGGCAGAAACGCCTTGTAATAATTGCGGAAAATATGGATCTGTAAAGATGGTAGAAACGCCTGCGGGGATAACAACACCAATTACATTGGTTCTACCTGAAGCCAGCCCCCTGGCAGCCAAATTTGGCTGGAAATTGTAACTATTAAGCACTCTCTGAACTTTTTGCCGGGTGTCTTCTTTAACCTTTATATCATCATTGATCACCCGCGATACCGTTGAGCGGGAGACTCCACTTAGCCGTGCAATGTCTTCAAGAGTGAGCGGCATACAGATCTTTTCGTTTTCCTTATCGTTAGAATCGACTTCTATTCTTGCTAAGGACTTTTGCTTCAGTGTTGTTTCTACAACCGGTCTGTTCGGTGTTCTTTCGTTGTTGTAATCAGTCTACAAATTGTGGTATTATTGTGAGAGCGCTCTCAAGATTTAACAACATTATAAGTTCTTTTTTCAAAATGTCAATTCCTTTTTTGAAATTGGTACTTGAACAAACAAGTTACGCAAATCACCTCAATCATTTATGCTAAGGAGACATTTTTATGACACTCCCTCCTCTCTCTAATTTGCCCTGGGAAGAACGACCTGCAACTTGTAATGATGTGGTCTGGAGATACAGCCAAAATCCCATTATCCCAAGGGATCTCATCCCTTCTTCCAACAGTATTTTCAATAGCGCAGTTGTTCCCTTCAAAGGAGCCTTTGCAGGTGTCTTTCGCTGCGATAATAAGCAACGTGAGATGAACCTTAACCGCGGATTCAGCAGCAACGGGTTGGATTGGCAGATCGATAATGACCCCATTGAGTGGATCAGCGATGATCCTGAGATCGGCCGTTTCCAGTATCGCTACGATCCGCGCGTGGTCTGGTTGGAAGACCGCTATTACGTCACCTGGTGTAATGGTTACCATGGCCCCACCATTGGGGTTGGCTACACCTATGATTTTGAAAAATTCTACTTCCTTGAGAACGCCCTTTTACCCTTCAACCGCAACGGCGTTCTTTTCCCACGCAAGATCAATAACAAGTATGTGATGCTCAGCCGGCCCAGTGATAATGGGCACACCCCATTTGGTGATATCTACCTCAGCCAATCACCCGATATGATCCACTGGGGCGAACACCGCTTTGTCATGGGGGTAACAGACGGTTGGCAAAGTACCAAAGTTGGCGCTGGCCCTGTTCCCATTGAAACCCCTGAAGGTTGGCTGCTCATTTACCACGGCGTGCTCACCTCTTGCAACGGCTTTGTTTACAGCTTTGGTGCCGCTCTGCTGGACCTTGACCAACCTTGGAAGGTGATCAAACGTACCAAACCCTATCTGCTCAACCCGCGTGAGATCTATGAGAACGTAGGGGACGTTCCCAATGTGGCTTTCCCATGTGCCACGCTTGTAGATGGTGCGACCAACCGAATGGCCATCTACTATGGCGGCGCTGATACAGTGACCTGCATCGCCTTTGCGCGCATTCCTGAGATCATTGACTTTGTAAAAGCAAATTCGTACTAAATCCCATCACCCTGCTGGAGGAACGCGCAATGAAGTACGGCCATTTTGACGACCAACACTTAGAATATGTGATCGAACGCCCTGATACTCCCCTACCCTGGATCAATTACCTGGGCAGTGAAGCGTATTTTGGCATCATTTCCAACACCGCAGGCGGCTATTCTTTTTATAAAGATGCGCGCTTACGCCGAATTACCCGTTACCGTTACAATAATGCCCCCCTGGATATGGGCGGCCGTTATATCTACTTGCGCGATAACCAAACTGGTGATTATTGGTCTCCTACCTGGATGCCCACCCGTAAGAAATTGGATGCTTATGAGTGCCGCCACGGCCTGGGGTACACCACCATTCGCTCTGAGTATGCCGGCATTGAATCTGAGACCCGCTACTTCGTTCCCCTTGGTGAGGATCTGGAAGTTTGGACCTTGAAGCTGACCAACAAACGCACTCAAGCTGCCGAGCTTTCTATCTTCTCGGCCATCGAGTTTTGTCTGTGGGATGCTCAGGATGATGGCAACAACTTCCAACGCAATTATTCCATCGGTGAAGTCGAGGTGGAAGATGGCGTGATCTATCACAAATCAGAATATCGCGAACGCCGCAACCATTTCGCCTTCTTCGCCTGCTCTGAGCCGCTGGCCGGATTTGATACGCAACGCGAGGCATTTCTGGGTGCCTACCGTGGCTGGGACTCTCCCGCTGCGGTTGAAAATGGCACCACCTCCCAATCCATTGCAGTGGGTTGGCAGCCCATCGGCTCCCACCACATAAAGGTCAGCCTCAAACCTGGTGAGACCAAGCAGATGATCTTCCTCCTTGGTTATCAGGAAAACGAGGTTGCCAAAAAGTTCAATCCTCCCGGCTCTCAGATCCTCAACAAAGTCAATGTAAAGCCAGTCATAGCCAAGTACCTGCAACAATCCGCCGTGGATGAGGCATTCGCCAAATTGCATGGATCGTGGCTTGATCTGCTTGGCAAGTATCAGACCCAGACACCAGATGTACACACCAATCGCATGGTCAACGTTTGGAATGCTTACCAGGTGATGATCACCTTCAACTTCTCGCGCTCCACCTCCTACTTTGAATCGGGCATCGGCCGCGGTATGGGTTTCCGCGATTCCAACCAGGACTTGCTTGGATTCATGCACCTCATCCCGGAGCGAGCTCGCGAACGCATTTTAGACCTGGCAGCCACCCAGCTACCTACTGGCGGGGCTTACCATCAGTACCAACCACTAACCAAACGCGGCAACAATGACATTGGCAGCAATTTCAACGACGATCCACTCTGGTTGGTGCTCTCCGTTTCAGCGTATATCAAAGAGACCGGTGATTGGAGCATTTTGGATGCTCAAGTTCCCTTTGATAACGAAGCGGGCAGCGAACAGCCACTTTATGTGCATTTACAGCGCTCCATCCAATACACGCTTGATCGCATCGGCCCACACGGTCTACCCCTTATTGGCCGCGCTGACTGGAACGATTGTCTCAACCTGAACTGCTTCTCAGACCAACCTGGTCAGTCTTTCCAAACCACCACCAATAAAGATGGCACGGTTGCAGAGAGTATCTTCATCGCTGGCTTGTTTGTGCTTGCCGCCAAAGAAATGGTGGAGCTTGCCCGCCGTAGAGGTAACGCTGATGAAGCCAACAGGATCCAGGCTGCAGCCATCCACATGGATGAAGTGGTCAATCAGACTGGTTGGGATGGACAATGGTTCCTGCGCGCCTATGACAACTTCAGTGATCCTGTGGGTTCTAAATCATGCAAAGAAGGACAGATCTTTATCGAGCCGCAGGGGATGTGTGTGATGGCCGGCATCGGTGTAGAAAACGGCAAGGCTGTTCAGGCGCTGGATTCCGTCAAAGACAAACTGCTTTGTGATCATGGTATTGTGGTTCTTGCCCCTGCGTACAAACAGTATTATCTCAACATCGGCGAGATCTCCTCTTATCCTCCCGGTTACAAAGAAAATGGTGCGGTTTTCTGCCACACCAATCCCTGGGTGATGATCGCAGAAACTCGCGTTGGCCGCGGTGACAAAGCCCACGATTATTATTCACGCATTAACCCTTCCAAATTGGAAGATGAGAGTGAACTTCACCTTACAGAGCCGTATGTCTACGCGCAGATGATCTCTGGCGCTGAGGCCATCAAAGAAGGCGAAGCCAAGAACTCCTGGCTCACCGGTACCGCCGCCTGGAACTATGTTGCCATTACCCAAAACATTTTAGGCATCAGGCCTGATTTTGACGGTCTGCATGTAGAACCCATCTTCCCCAGCACATGGAAAGAATTCTCGGTTACAAGA
>CAZWKK010000034.1:9682-11989 GCA_964634855.1 uncultured Anaerolinea sp. | reverse complement strand
AGGGGGTGTTTCTGAATGTTGAAAAGAACCAGAAACTTATTGTTGAAACTGCCGAAAAATTCGGCCTTCCCATTCGTCCTCAAATGCTGGTTAAACATCTTTCAGTGGGCGAAAGACAACGTGTTGAGATCTTCAAAGCGCTTTTCCGTAATGCCAATGTGCTGATCCTGGATGAGCCAACAGCTGTGCTGATCCCACAAGAAATTGACCAGTTGATGGAAACTCTGGAAAAGCTCAAAAAACAAGATTTCTCCATCGTCTTCATCAGTCACAAATTGAATGAGGTCATGGCCATCTGTGATCGCATCTCAGTTTTACGCGATGGCAACATGATCGGTACTGTAAACAAGAGTGATATCACTCAAAAAGACCTGGCTTGTATGATGGTTGGCCGTGAGACTTTTGGTGTGAACAAAGATTGCGATGCGGTCATGTCCAGCGCTCCCGTATTGAAAGTTGAGAACCTGTGCGCGAACGATAAAAAAGGTTTACCTGCTCTTAAAGATGTCTCTTTTGAGATCCATAAGGGCCAAATTTTAGGCTTGGCAGGTGTTTCTGGCAATGGTCAGGCAGAACTCTCTCAGGTACTTTGCGGCATTCTCAAAGCGAAATCAGGCAGCATCACCTTTGATGGTAAAGACATCACTCACGCCACCCCCGCAGAAGTAGTTGAAGCCGGCGTTGGGCGCATTCCAGAAGACCGCCACTCCTCAGTGGTTGGAGAAATGACTGTAGCAGAAAACCTGGTAATGGAGCACATGTCTGAGTTCACCCAAAAAGGCATGTTGAATCAGGATGCCATTCAGGATTACGCCAAAAAGATGATCGCCGATTTCAACATCAAAGCCAAACCCGGTGACAAGATCCGTACCCTTTCTGGCGGTAACATGCAAAAAGCCCTGCTCGCCCGTGTGCTTTCACGCGACCCTAAGGCCATTATCGTTTCTCAACCCACCCGCGGTCTAGATGTGGGCGCAACTGAATATATTCGCCAGAAATTGATCGAGCAGGCCAAAAAAGGCGCTGCTGTTCTATTGATCTCCGAAGACCTGGATGAGATCCTGGCCCTATCAGATCAGATTGCCATCATCTACGAAGGCCATATTATGGATATTTTGCCTTGCAAAGATGCCAAGATCGAACAAATTGGCCTGCTGATGGCGGGTTCCAAACAAGCCTAGCCCATAGAGATGGAGTGACTAAAATGGTCAAATTCAAACTCGAAAAACATCCTGCTCCATACTGGCTGCGCTTACTGCTGCCGTTTATTGCCATTGTGGCGACCTTTATCTTGACCTCGATCATCTTGTTGATCTCCAAGGTCGATCCGCTACAAGCCTTCTATTACATCCTGGTCGATCCCCTTTCGAGCCGATCCAGCTTGATCGAGATCCTTGTGAAAACCACTCCGCTCTTCCTGACCGGTATTGCTGTGACCGTGGCTTTTGCCTCAGGTTTCTTCAACATCGGCGCCGAAGGACAGATGATGGCAGGCGCTGCCGCTGGTGCAGGCTTGGGCATGGTCATCCATAACGTATCACCCGTGCTGGGAATCCCGGCAATGATCTTAGGCGGATTCATTGCCGGGGCAGCGTGGGTACTCATCCCTGCCCTGCTCAAGGTAAAGCTTTCTGTGGACGAGGTGGTAACCACCCTTTTGATGAACTCTGTGGTGGGCTACGTGATCAGCTTCCTGCTCAACGGTCCGTGGAAGAGCCCCATCTCCGGGTGGCCGCAATCACCCGAGATCGATAAAGCCACCGTGTTCTTCAAGCTTATTCCCAGAACCCGTCTGCACTTTGGCTTTATCATCGCCCTTGTCATGGTCTTTTTGATCTGGCTGCTGCTAAAAAAGACTCGCCTCGGTTTTAACATGCGTGCTTCTGGTATGGCAAAAGACGCCGCATTCTTTAGCGGCATTGATGTGAACAAGACCATGCTCATCTCCGCTCTTATCAGCGGTGGCATTGCTGGAATCGCGGGTGCAGTAGAGGTAGGCGGCATTCATTACCACCTTATTGAGGCACTCTCTGGTGGGCTTGGCTACTCTGGCATCATCGTGGCCACTCTCTCCTCGCTCAATCCGCTGGGTGTGCTGCCCTCTGCCCTCTTTATCGGCCTTATTGATACCGGGTCACAAACCCTCAGCCGTGCCATGGGTGTGCCCGTTCACCTGGGTGATATCGTTCAGGCCCTGCTCTTGCTCGTCATTCTCGGTACATTCCTGTTTCAAAATTATCGGATCCGGAGGGTCAAATGACCGACAATACCTGGTTGATCTTTATCATCGGACTTCTCAGCGCCACG
>CAZWKK010000034.1:0-9582 GCA_964634855.1 uncultured Anaerolinea sp. | reverse complement strand
TCAAATGACCGACAATACCTGGTTGATCTTTATCATCGGACTTCTCAGCGCCACGTTGCGCGTGTCTACCCCCCTGATCTTTGGTACCATTGGCGAATTGTTCTGCGAACGTGCCGGTATCTTGAACCTGGGCATTGAAGGCACTATGGTCATTGGTGCATTTATCGGTTTTTTGGTCGGCGATTTCTCTGGCTCCCTGTGGCTGGGTGTTTTGGCGGCCATCCTCGCCGGTGCGCTTTCTGGCTTACTCATGTCTCTCATGACCGTTCGTCTGGGTGTGAATCAGCATGTTTCTGGTCTGGGCATCACCCTGCTGATGACTGCCATTGCTTCTTATGGTTTTCGTCTGGTTTACGGTGAGCCCACCACTCCCCCAACCATCAATGCCTTCCCAAAATTAGCCCTGTTGCCTGAGTCCTGGCAGATCTCCAGTATCTTCAACCAGCAGGCGCTTACTTACATCGCCCTTCTGCTCATTCCGCTTGTCTGGGTGGTAATGAACAAGACCCGTTTGGGCCTGTGGGTAAAAGCCGTGGGCGAGAACCCGGAAGCTGTGGATGCGGCTGGCATTAACGTGTATACCACCCGTACTGTTGCCCTCATGATCGGTGGTGGTTTCATGGGGTTGGCCGGTGCCTTCCTCTCCCTGGCTCAGTTGGGTGCTTTCACCTACGGTATGATCAACGGCCGTGGTTGGGTGTGTATTGCCCTTATCATCTTCGCCAACTGGGAACCCATCAAGATCTTGTGGGGCTCCTTCCTCTTTGGTGGCGTCTCTGCCCTGCAGTTACGCCTGCAATCACAGGGATACAAGCTACCCTACGAGTTCTTCCTGGCCCTGCCTTATTTGGTGACAATCCTGGCGCTGACCCTGGCCGGGCGCAGTGTCACCGCTCCGAGCGCGATCCTAAAATCTTACAGGCGCGAATAGTACAAAAAACATCGCGAGTGCAGAGTAAAAACTGCACTCGCGCTTTATTTAATCAACTTTTCAGCTTAAGATTGATGCGGATTTTTAATATGACAATCAACCATAGATGATGCTATATGTATCACTTGATATGTCTGACAACAAATCCTAAACTTGAACATAAAGCAATAGTCCCCAAAAAGAATCCTAATTGGAGGTTTCAATGGAAAAATCGGAAACAGGTCCTGAAGTTTTGAACCAAAAAGTACAAGAACTTCGTGACCAAATGAAACTGGGCGGCGGCGAAAAACGCATCGAAGCTCAGCATGCCAAGGGCAAGAAGACAGCTCGCGAACGTGTGGACGAGCTCCTGGATAAAGGTTCCTTCCAGGAAATCAATGGATTGATGCTCAACCGCCATACAGATTTTGGAATGGACAAAGAGAAGATCCTGGGTGACGGTATGGTTGCTGGTTTTGGCACCGTTGATGGCCGCAAGGTTTGCGTTTTCGCCCAAGACTTCACGGTTATGGGCGGATCTTTTGGTGAAGTTGCCGGTCAAAAAGTAGCTCATGTAATGGATTTGGCTCTTACTGCCGGCGTACCTGTGATCGGCATCAATGATGGTGGTGGCGCCCGCATTCAGGAAGGTATCTATAGCCTGGCTGCATTTGGCGAACTCTTCTATCGCAATGTTCAGGCCTCTGGTGTGATCCCACAGATCAGTGTTATGGTTGGCCCATCCGCTGGCGGCGCTGTTTATTCACCTGCAATGACAGATTTTATTGTGATGACCAAAGGTACCAGCAACATGTTCATCACTGGTCCAGAAGTTATCAAAACAGTCACTGGCGAAGAAGTAGATGCTGAAACACTCGGTGGTGCCATTACCCACGGTAGCATCAGCGGTGTGGCTCACTTTGTTGGCGAGAATGAATCTGATACTTTTGCCACAGTGAAAAAACTGTTGTCCTATCTTCCCGATAATAATACAGCCTCCCCCCGCATTATTGAATGCAAAGATAACCCTCTGCGTGCTGATAAAGAATTGAATACCATTGTCCCGAGTGATCCCAGCCAAACCTACAATATTCTGGATGTCATCAATAAAGTAGTGGACAGCCATTCATTCTTCGAAGTTCACAGCGCATACGCTCAGAACGCGGTGGTAGGTTTTGCCCGCATGAACGGCGAAGTGATCGGTGTGGTCGCCAATCAACCCGCCAATATGGCCGGTGTGCTTGATATCAACGCCTCAGACAAGATCGCCAGATTCGTACGCTTCTGCGACGCTTACAGCATCCCGCTGGTGACATTTGTGGATTGCCCAGGATTCATGCCAGGGACCGTCACCGAACACGGTGGCATTATTCGCCACGGGGCAAAGATCGTTTATGCCTTCTCTGAAGCTTCAGTTCCAAAGATCTCTGTTGTGACCCGCAAAGCATACGGCGGTGCATATATCGTTATGAGCTCAAAGCACATTCATGCCGATATGGTGTTTGCCTGGCCCACCGCTGAGATCGCTGTCATGGGAGCCTCAGGCGCTGTGAATATTCTATACGGGCGTGAATTGAAGACCAAAAGCCCTGAAGAAGCAGCCACATTGCGCACTGAATTGGTCAAAGAATTCACCGATAAATTCCAGAATCCATATGCTGCCGCTGCAAGCGGTTATGTAGATGAAGTGATCCTGCCCAGTGAAACCCGCCAACGTGTGATCACCGCCCTGGACATGTTCAGAAACAAACAATCAACTTCATTGCCGAAAAAACACGGCAACATTCCTTTGTAAACAGAGGATAGATCATGAATGTTAATTGGGAAACAGTAATTTTAGCCTTGAAGATCTCCGGAGCAGGAATCCTTGTACTTCTTCTTGTTCTCGCTCTTCTGGCAGGGATCGTAAGTCTTTTGACCCGCTTTATAAAAGACACACCCGAAGAAGACGAAGATGCAGGCGATGAAAATGAGACCGTAGATACCGTTGTGGTCGAAACCAACGATCTCGCAAAGATCGCTGTCATGGCCGTGGCTATCGCACGCGCTCAATCTGAATTCTCTGTGAGCACAAAATCGGACTCAATGTCTTTGAACTCCTGGGGACAGTTCCACCTTTCAAGACGCTTAAACCTTTCTTCATCAATTAGGAGATCGAAATGAACCATTTTCGTCTAGCCGTAGAAGATAAAACCTATGAGGTTGAAATCCTCAATGACCCTCGATCTGATGAAGTTCAGGTCAAAGTAGATGGCAACCTCTTTACAGTCAAAGCAGAAGATCTTGACGCTGCTCAGTCAGCCAATGCCCAGCCTGCCATCGCATCCACACCTGCTCCAGCGCGGGTAGCTGCCGCCCCGGTTGCCAGCGCCCCCGCAGTTGATGCTGCCGCCGCCGGATCCAACACAGTTCGCGCACCACTGCCAGGCAAAATTACTGCCGTCAAAGTAAGTACTGGCCAAAATGTGAAAGTGAACGATCCATTGGTCGTTATCGAGGCCATGAAAGCCCAGAACATCATCCGGGCACAACGAGACGGGAAAATTGGCAAGATCTATGTCACAGTTGGCGGCCATGTTGCTCATGGGGCCCCCATGCTGGATATTGAATAGGTCGAGAGAGGATTAAACCATGACAATGGACTTGTCAGGATTACTTGGTGGTTTATTGGATATCACCCTTCCACAAATCATCATGATCGTTGTTGCACTCATATTGCTGTACCTGGGAATTTTTAAAGAATACGAACCAAACCTGCTGATCCCCATCGGCTTTGGCTGTATTCTTGGCAATCTCCCGGTTGCAGCCAATATGATCGGCCCGGATGGCCTTTTTGGTATCCTCAAAGCAGCCGGTATCAATAATGAGCTGTTCCCATTATTGATCTTCCTGGGTGTTGGAGCCATGCTCGATCTTCGTCCTTTGTTGAGCCAACCAATCATGTTCGTCATGGGTGCCCTGGCTCACCTTGGCATCTTTGCCACTCTGGTTATTGCCTTGATCCTCGGCTTTAATCTGCCAGAAGCAACTGCCATTGGTATGATCGGCGCGATCGACGGACCGACGGTCATTTATGTCAACTCAAAGTTGGGAGGGCTGTTCGCTACTCCTGGTTTGGCAGCTGCAATTGCAGTTACTGCTTACTCCTACATGAGTCTGGTCCCCATCATTCAACCCCCACTGATGAGACTGTTCACAACCAAAGCTGAACGCGGTATTCACATGGAATATACGCCACGTCCGGTTGCCAAACTGACAGTCATCATCTTCCCCATCTTGCTTACAGTCATTGCTGGCATCTTCCTGCCACAGGCCGCTCCTCTGATCGCTACTTTGATGCTTGGTAATCTGCTCAAAGAATCCGGCGTAGTTGATGGTTTGGTTGACACCGCCAAAGACACCATCACCAATGTGGCGACCATCTTCCTGGGTATCACCATCGGTTCAACCATGCAGGCAGAACAATTCTTGAACAAAGGCACGCTGTTTGTTCTTCTGCTTGGCTTGATCGCCTTCGCCTTAAATACCATTGGCGGCTTGCTCTTCGGCAAACTGGTCTGTGTGTTATCAGGACGAAAGATCAATCCGCTCGTGGGTGCAGCTGCCATCAGTGCTTTCCCTATGAGTGGACGTCTGGCTCAAAAAGTTGCCCTTGAAACCGATAACAACAATTTCATCTTGATGCATGCATTGGGTGCTAATGCCGCCGGACAGGTCGCATCAGTTCTGGCTGCTGGAATTTTGATCCAAATCATATTCCCCATGTTCTTGCACTGATCTTTATGAAAGGAGGATCTTTACATTGACCACAAAATCGTTGGTAAAAACAAGTGAGTACCACGACTCGGTCAGCTTGATGCTCGTTGCTAAGGAATTGGTCAAATTCCCCGGCGTTCAAGATGCATCCGTTGTGATGGGCACAGATTCCAACAAAGCCTTGTTGGAACAATCTGGCCTGTTAACCGCAGATGCCAAGACTGCCACCCCAAATGATCTCATCATTGCCGTCAAAACCGAAGGCAATGCCGATGAAGCGCTTGCCGAAGCCGAAAAACTCCTCAACAAAAAGGCTGCAGCCGGAGATACGGTTGAATTCAAACCCAAGACCATCCGCAGCGCCATGAAAGCCCAGCCCGATTCCAACGTGGCCATCATCTCCATCGCAGGACGCTACGCCGCAGAAGAAGCCTGGGAAGCCCTCTTTGCAGGCATGCACGTGTTGCTCTTCAGCGACAACGTGAGCAAAGAAGATGAACTGGCCCTCAAACAGTACGGCCGTGACCACGGTCTGCTGGTAATGGGACCTGGCGCCGGTACTGCCATCCTCAATGGTGTGGCTTTGGCCTTCGCCAATGTCATCCCTGCCGGCCCTGTGGGCATTGTCTCCGCAGCCGGGACCGGTTTGCAAGAGACCAGCACCCTGTTGGCCAAGAACGGCGTGGGCATCACCCAGGGCATCGGTACAGGTGGTGGCGATGTCAAGAAAGAAATCGGCGGCATCATGTACATTGAAGGCCTCAAAGCCTTGCAAGCCGACCCCGCCACCAAAGTGATCCTCATGGTCAGCAAACTCCCCGACGTAGAAGTAGAAAAAGTGCTGCTGGAGCAGGTCGCTGCCAGCAAGAAACCCACCGTCATCTGCCTCATCGGCGGCAAGACCCGCGACGCCAATTTACCTGCCAACGCCACCGTTTGCAGCACCCTTGAAGAAGCTGCTCTCACCGCCGCCAAACTGGCCGGTGCCAAGATCGGTGACATTCAGCAAAAGATCGCCACTGAGACCAAAGAAGCTGAAGAACTGGCCAAGAAGCTCAAGACTCACCTCAAACCGGGTCAAAAACATCTTCGCTGCCTCTTCTCTGGCGGTACCCTGTGCTATGAATCTCAGGTCATCTGGCGTGATTCCTTCAACTTTGAGATGTATTCCAACGCACCGTTGGACAAGCACTTCAAGATGAAAGATTCCACTCGCAGCGAAGGCAACGTTTCTGTTGACCTGGGCGAAGAAGAATTCACCGTCGGCCGCCCACACCCCATGATCGATAACGATCTGCGCATGCGCCGCATTCTGCAAGAAGCCGCTGACCCATCTGTGGCCGTCATCATGCTGGATGTGGTCATTGGCTACGGTGCCCACCCCGACCCCGCTGCTGAGCTCACCGAGGCCATACGCAAGGCAGCCGCAACTGCCAAAGCAGATGGTCGCGAGATCCTCTTTGTTGCTTCTGTGACCGGTACTGAACAGGATCCTCAGGGTCTTACCCGCACCACCGAGATCCTGCAGGCAGCCGGCGTGCATGTGATGAAGAGTAACGCCATGGCATCACGCCTGGCAGGCTACCTCATTTCGTAGCGGCTGAGAAACGGAGCATAAAATGGCTGATAGAAAAATCCAAGATCTTTTCGGTAAACCCATTCAGGTGGTCAATGTTGGTCTTGCCACCATGGCTGAACCCTTGAAGGCTCAGGAAGTCCCTGTGGTTCAGGTTGATTGGCGCCCGCCCAAGGATGGCGTCAAACATCTGCGCTTCACCAAGACTGGTGTATCCATCGACGATGCCAATGCCAAAGCGGTGGACATCATCAAAAAAGGCCGCCCGGTGCTGGTAGGCATGGGCCTGGCCAAAGACGTCATCCCCGGTTATCACGATCATCTCATCCTGCACGCGGGCCCTCCCATCACCTGGGATCGCATGTGCGGCCCCACCAAGGGCGCTGTGATGGGTGCTCTCATCTACGAAGGCATGGCAAAGGACGAACAGGAAGCAGAAAAAATGGCTGCCTCTGGCAAGATTGAATTTGCCCCCTGCCATCACTATCACACCGTTGGCCCCATGGCTGGTGTGGTTTCCCCTCACATGCCCGTCTTCATCATCGAAAACAAAGCCTTTGGCAACAAAGCCTACTGCACCATGAACGAAGGCCTCGGTAAAGTGCTGCGTTTTGGTGGCATGGGACCGGAAGTGTACGCCAAGTTGAAGTGGATGGAGACCGATCTCTACCCCGCCCTCAATGAAGCCCTCAAGACCCTGCCCAATGGCATCGACATCAAAGCCCTCATTGCCCAGGCCATGCATATGGGTGATGAATGCCACAACCGCAACCGCGCAGCCACCTCTCTGTTCCTTCGCGCCATCGCCCCTGCCCTGGCCCGCACCAGCAAAGACAATGAGAAACTGGCCAAGGTCATTGAATTCATCGACAAGAACGACCATTTCTTCCTCAACCTCTCCATGCCTGCCGGTAAATCCACCGTGGAACCCGCTGAAGGCATTGAAGGCTGCTCCATCGTCACTGTGATGGCGCGTAACGGCACTGATTTCGGTATCCGCATCTCTGCCATGCCGGATCGCTGGTTCACTGCGCCTGCTGGTATGGTTCAGGGTCTCTACTTCCCTGGTTTTGGCGAGAAAGATGCCAACCCCGATATCGGCGACAGCACCATCACCGAGACCGCTGGCTTTGGTGGCTTTGCCATGGCCGCTGCCCCTGCCATTGTGCAGTTCGTAGGCGGCACCCCTGCTGACGCCATTGCCACCACCCTGGAAATGTACGAGATCACCTTTGGCGAACACGAAGGATTTACCATCCCCTCACTCAACTTCCGTGGAGCCCCGCTGGGGATGGATATTCGAAAAGTAATGGAAACAGGCATCCTGCCCAAGATCAATACCGGTATTGCCCACAAGAACCCGGGCGTCGGCGGCATCGGCGCTGGTATCTTGCGCGCTCCGGAAAAAGCCTTCCAGGATGCATTCAACGCATTCAGTGAATTGTGTAAATAATTTCAAAAAGGAGAATGAATTATGAAACTGATCGATTTGACTTTGCCTTTAGGTATCGCAACTCCCGCATGGCCAACGTACGAACCGCTCCAGGTTAAATACTTCAAACGTCTGGCTCCCAATGGTGCCAATGGCCAGATCGTAACTCATTCAAACCACCTTGGTACCCACCTGGATGGCGAATGCCACTTCTGGACCGCTGGTAAAGACATCGCCTCCCTCGAACTCGATTATTTGGTACACGATGCCGCCATCGTTGACCTGAGCGACGCCGCTGGTGATTATGATGTGTACACCAGCAAGATGATCACAGACCGCGTGGAAGTAAAAGAAGGCGATATCCTCATCATCCACACTGGCTATCATCACTTTGGTTGGGATATGCCCCATGGTGATGAAGTTCGCTACATGGTGCAGCACCCGGGTCCGGATCGCGAATTCGCTGATTGGGCCAAGAAGATGAAACTGCGCTGGATCGGTGTTGACTGCGGTTCCGCTGACCACCCCATGAACACCATCATCCGCAACTGGATGCCCCGCCAGGCCAAAATGGCTGAAAAAGTCTTCCAGAAGAAATTCCACAAATCACTCGAAGAATTCTTCACCGATGACAAATATCAGCTCATGCACCTGGAAATGTTCCCTGCTCACATTTTGCATGCTGAATGCCTGGGCGGCGATATTGATCTGCTCCTCAACCGCCGTGTACAGGTTGGTTTCTTCCCCTGGCGCTTCGTAGATGGCGAATCCTCCATCGGCCGCTGCGTTGCCTTCGTAGAAGACGACGAATACGAAAAACTGATGGCCAAGAAAGCCAGCATGCCCAAATCCAAATTCGGCGATTGCTATGATGTGAAACACGTCGAATCTCTTGAGAAACTTACAAAAGCCAATCTGGCTTAGTAACCAATTTTAAACTTAGACCAAGGAGTTAGCCGTGAAAGTAGATCTTCCTGAAAAAGCATCTGTTGAGACTTTGCAGATCGATGTCCGCGAAGTTGAAGCCATGCTTCAGGGCCCTGCCCTGAAGTTACAACCCTGGCCCGGTGCCACGGTTCAGTTGAAAGATGGCCGCACCCTGTTTATCCGTGAAGCACGTCTGGATGAAGTTCCCCTGATGCTCCCCTACATGGAAAAATTGATGCACGTTGAGCACGACTTCTATGATATCGTCGGCGCCCGTGTCTATTCTGAGATCCTCGGTTGGGCTCGCAAACGCCTCAAAGACCCCTATACCCTCGTCGGTTTGATCGACGGCGTGTGGGCTGGTTTCGCAAACGGCCGCTTGATGAGCGAAGATGTCAACATCTCCTTGCACACCATGGCCATTTCCCGTGGTGGACGCATCGGCGCAGCCATGTACTACGCCAAAGCCTACTACGGTTTTGAGATGCTCGGCAACAAAGAATGGTGGGCTACCTACGAATCTTACAACGGCTGGATGCGCTGGGGACTCGGTATGGCTCAACCCTCTTACCCCTGGCCCGATATGCAGCATGAACTCGGTGGCGCCAAGATCTACTACGTCACCAAGAAGTACTGGGATAGCACCGTCAAAGATTATGTCCGCCAGATGGTTGGCGCTGATCTTAACTTCGACGTTCCCGATTCTGTGCGCAAAGCCAATGAGAAGATGATCGTCCCCGATGAGGTCCTCGTCTAATCTGGCTGAATGCCAAAAGCGAACAGGTGCACCCATGGGTGCACCTGTTTTTGTTAATGCAAAATCGATCTGAATTATCAATGGGGGCACAGCGTGCCGTATCACAGAATAATTATGTCTAGCAATCCCTTTTTATAATTTATTTCTATTCCGGTAGGGGCGAATAGCTATGTACAGTGCACAGAGAAAGGTAACACTCAGTGCAATGACATAGGTAACAGTTT
>CAZWKK010000033.1:9358-12617 GCA_964634855.1 uncultured Anaerolinea sp. | reverse complement strand
CTCATCCGTGTGCTCCCCGTCTCTGGCTCTGATTATGGCTACAAGATCGATGTCGTCAGTGATAAATGGAGCGGGAAAAACCCACCCAGTTGTGCTGCCATTTGGAATGTCTTGCCAGATTCAGAAGGTGTACCGCAATGGCTAACCACACCCCCAACTGCAGTGGATCTGGCCAGCAATAAATCGCTCTACTATCTTGCCGCTGCTCTTATCCGTAACCGAGTGGTAGATGCCAGCACATGCGAGCATAATGGACTGGCCAACAACGTCACAGCCAACGAGTGCGGTTTGCAGGCAGCCGAGCCGAAGATCGAATACTGGCAAAATCAATTTGACCAGGAGATTTTGGCTGTTTCGCATGAAGATGATATTCCTGCCCATCTGCTGAAGAATGTCTTTTTAAAGGAAAGCCAGTTCTGGCCAGGGGAATACACCTCTGCCAATGAGGTAGGGCTGGGCCAGTTCACCGAAAATGGTGCAGATACCGTGCTGCTGTGGAATCAGGACTTTTATAACGCGTTTTGTCCCCTGGTTCTGGATGAATGGAATTGTAACAAAGGGTTTGCCAAACTAGGTAAGTATGGACAGGAAGTGCTCAAAGGCGCCTTACTGCAAAAGATCAATGCAAGCTGCCCCACCTGCCCGGAGGGCATTGACCTGGCAAAAGCCAACTTCAGTATCCATGTTTTCGCTCAATCCCTAGAAGCCAATTGCAGCCAGGTTTACCAGGTGATACACAACGTCACCGGGGTTGAGCCGGCTGCGGTCTCAACCTACACAGACCTGTGGCGTTTTACGCTCCTTAATTACAATGCCGGAGCCGGCTGCCTCACCCGGGCCATCAAGGAGACCTGGCGCATGAAAGATCCCATTGACTGGGATCACGTGAGCGCCAACCTTGAACCCGTCTGCCGTAGCGCAGTCAATTATGTATTCGATGTCACAGCCGGGGATGCAAACAATAACATTGCCTTCTCCACCCCCAGTCCTACTGCAACCAGAACGCCATACGTGTATCGGACACCTACCAATACACCAACAGTCACCAACACGCCGACTGTCACCAACACACCTACGGCGTCACGAACGCCAACCATCACGCGGACGCCCACCAATACGCGCACCCCAACCCCAACACGGACGCCAACACCTAGCGTCACGCCTTCTCCCAGCCCAACAGGCTCTGAATCGCCATCTCTCACACCGTCTCCTACAGAAACTCCTACAGAGACGCCTGCGCCCTCCCCTACCTTTTAATTGATGGCAAAAACAGCCAAATCTGCATAGTTTATCTACATTTCCTGACCTTTGTTATTTGACGTAAGGTGGGGGACGTGCTATTATTTTTGTACCTGTGCAATCATCTTTTTCATTTATTTGCACTTTAACATCTATTTATTCGGAGCAATCATATGAGTATTGAATTCGTTTTTCGTTTAATTGGCATGGTGGTTTTTGCCATCGCTGGTGTTGTTTGGGGTCAAAGTTTGGGCGTGACTGCCAATGCAGGAACCACTCCCGGCATGATGTCAGTAGAGCAATACACATTCACCTTTGGGTTGGTGGGTGTGTTGGTGGGACTTATCCTCACACCTTATGTCACCACGCGGCCAGTGCGAGCCATCCGTAATGTTCTCACTCGCCTCTCCGCCCAGAGCCTGGTGGCCAGCCTCATCGGTCTCATCGCCGGTCTGATCGTTGCAGCGCTTCTTTCTTTTCCAATTTCTTTGTTACCCTCCCCGTTTGGGAAGATCCTCCCGTTCATCGGTGTGATTCTTTTCGGTTACCTCGGGATTGCGGTCTTCGTGATGCGTCAGGGAGACCTGTTTTCGATTTTCTCGTCCTTACGTGGCGGAAGTGGTGGACCCTCAAAAGAAGGCGGAGCTGGAGTCAATTGGGCTGACAGCCGTACCATCTTGCTGGATACCAGCGTCATTATTGACGGCCGTATCGCCGATATCACCCGTACCGGCTTTTTACCCGGGTCGCTACTCATCCCCCGCTTTGTGTTGAACGAACTGCAGTACATCGCAGACTCCCCAGATGCCCTGCGTCGACAGCGTGGACGCCGCGGTATGGAGGTCCTTTCTGCTCTTCAAAAAGAACCTGTCATCCCGGTACGAATCAGTGACATTGATGTAGAAGGCATGCGCGAAGTGGACGATAAGCTGGTAGTGCTGGCCCGTCAGATGCGCTGTCCTATTTTGACCAATGATTACAACCTCAACCGTGTGGCCGAATTGCAGGGCGTGACGGTTTTGAACGTCAATGAACTGGCAAATGCGGTAAAATCGGTGCTGCTGCCAGGTGAGATCCTTTCAGTGCATGTCATTCAGGAAGGCCGCGAATCGGGCCAAGGTGTGGGCTACATGGACGATGGCACGATGGTGGTTGTCGAAAACGGCCGCGAATTTATGGATAAAGAGATTTTGGTTGTGGTGACCAAGGTACTGCAAACTGCAGCCGGCAGAATGATCTTCGGCCGACCCGATGAAAGCGCCATAACCGGACATTAGAGGAGTTTTGGTATGACGATCAAGGTTTACAACACACTTACACGCAAAAAAGATGATTTTGTGACATTGCAGCCCGGAAAAGTTTCGATGTATGTCTGCGGACCGACCGTCTATTCCAAAGCGCATATCGGCCATGCCATGTCGGCATTGGTCTTTGATATCATCCGCCGTTACCTCACCTACCGCGGCTATGACGTCCGTCACGTGATGAACTTCACCGATGTGGATGATAAGATCATCATCAAAGCCAAAGAGAAAAACATGGATCCCTTCGCCCTCGGCGAAATGTACATCCATGAATTTGAGCAGCACCTCAAAGATTTCAACATTTTACCGGCCACGATCAACCCACGCGCCACACGCGAAATGGATCAGATCCTCACCATGATCCAGGGCCTCATCGACAAAGGCTTCGCCTACCCCATGGAAGGTGATGTCTACTTCCGTGTCAACCGCGATACTTCCTACGGTCAGCTTTCTGGCCGCAAGATCGAAGACATGCAATCTGGCTCACGCATCGATGTGGACGACCGCAAGGAAAGCCCCATGGATTTTGCCCTGTGGAAATCTGCCAAACCCGGTGAGCCTGCCTGGGATAGCCCCTGGGGCAAAGGCCGCCCTGGTTGGCACATTGAGTGCTCAGCCATGAATCTCAACCACCTGGGCGAACAGATCGACATCCACGGCGGTGGAAATGACCTGATCTTCCCCCATCACGAAAATGAGATCGCCCAGAGCGAATC
>CAZWKK010000033.1:0-9258 GCA_964634855.1 uncultured Anaerolinea sp. | reverse complement strand
TCCAGTTGGCATTGGAAGTAGAGGAAATCAATTGAAAGAGTGGATCATTGGTCGTAATCCCGTAATGGAAGTGCTTCAGGCGAAACGCAGGCAAGTGTTTCGCCTGCTTTTTGCTGCTGGTCTCGAAGACAAAGGCCGCATTCTTGAGTTACGTAAGATGGCGCAGGCGCGAAAGATCCCCATCGAAACCGTACCCCGCGAGAAGATTAATGCCCTGGGAGAGAATCCGCAGGGAGTTGCCGCTGAGGTCAGTGGGTACCCGTATGTGGCGCTGAACGATATTCTCGACAATGCCAGCCGCAAGAACGAAGATCTTTTTGTGCTGGTACTGGACGTGATCCAAAACCCACAGAACCTGGGCACTCTTTTGCGTTCTGCAGAAGCGGCGGGTATACATGGGGTCATCATCCCGCAACACCGCTCGGCCGAGATCACCACTGCGGTCGTTTCCGCCTCTTCGGGCGCCAGCGAGCACATGCTGGTGGCGCAAGGCAACCTGGTGCAGGCGATAGAAGAGTTCAAAAAAGCTGGCGCCTGGGTGGTTGGACTTGAAGGTGGAGAAGCTGCCCAACCCGTTGACCAGATCCCCCTCACGGGTCCGATCGTGTTGGTGGTTGGCAACGAAGGCGAAGGTATGCGGCAGTTGGTGCGTGACTCTTGCGATTTTCTGCTTGCCCTCCCCATGAATGGTCACATTGAATCACTGAATGCGGCAGTGGCTGGCTCTATCGTGATCTACCTCACTTTATTGGAACGGGAAAAGAAAAAGAATCAAAAATAATTAAAATCCCCCGATTGTTTATGTAATTATGATAATTTTGATATACTATAGAAAATAAACGGAGGAAAACATGTTAATTAGTAAAAAACTGAACGATGCAATCAATGCCCAGATCGGCCGCGAACTTGAAGCTTCTCACCAGTATCTGGCCATTGCTTCCTATTTTGATGGTCGTCACCTGAAAAAATTTGGTGAGCTATTCTTCAAACAGGCTACAGAAGAACGCGAACACGCAGAAAAATTCCTCAAATACATTCTGGATGCCGGCGGAGAAGTTGTCATTCCGGCAGTGGCTGCCCCCAAAGCCACCTTCGCAACCGCTGAAGAAGCCGTCTCCCTCTCCCTCAAATGGGAAAATGACGTCACCAAATACATTTACGAACTGGTTGAGATCGCGGCCAGCGAGAAAGATTATATCGCCCGCCAGTTCCTCGATTGGTTTGTTGCCGAACAACTAGAAGAGGTCTCTTCCATGGAACAACTTCTGGGTGTTGTGCAAATGTCTGGCGAGAAAAACCTCATCATGCTGGAAGCCTACGTTTCACACAATTAATGTTGACCAAAAACAACTACGACCCGCTTACGCGGGTCGTTCGTTTTTAAGCATCAGATGGACCGGGTTGCCAGCCACTTCTCTCTGCCCAGGCTTCGGCTGCCTGAGCGATCAGGTCACAAACCGGATCTTTGATCTCATAATACGCATCGATATCATCAGCATGGTAATGAGCCAGCGCTTTCTTGATCCTGGCATATGCTTCTGCGGCGTCTGGATGAGTGCGTAGATAATCTCTGAAGAGCAAAGGGTATCGCTGGTTGGGGTATCCGGCCACGCGCACATGCAAATTCATGGGGCGTCGCTCCTTGGGTGCAGAAAAGAACCATTTGAGCCACTGGCTTTCATCTGTGCAGCCAGGTGGCAGGTGATCTGTGCTGATCTTTGTGCTGCGGCTGTAGCCAATCGCTTCCAAAGCCAGCTGTACTGCAGGGGTGAGAGCAGATACGGTCACCTGAATATCTATACGGTCTTTGGCAGCCAACCCCGGTACAGATGTTGAGCCAATGTGATCAATGCGTAGCGCCAGCTTACCCAGAGCAAGCCGCAACTCTGCGGCAATCTCTTTGAATTCAGCGGGCCATCCCGGTTGGTATTCAACAATCTCGATCATGAATCACTCCTAACAGGTTTCGTAATGAATTTGCATTTATTGCGATTGGCGATAGAATGTGATTGTACCGTGAATCATTAAATTTATTATGCGGAGGGTTTTATGCTCACTGAATCTGCTCAACAGGCGCTCAGTATATTGCGCGACCCGGCAACATTCCAGTGGTACGTCATTCCACTGCTGGCAATTTTCTTCTATGTTTATACCATTGAAGTACAAAAACGGGATTGGAGCATTGTACTGGCAGGTCTCACTTTTTGGGGCATGGATTGGATCAATGAGATCTGGAATTCGCTGGTGCTGCATTTCACCAACTACGCACCAGTCTGGGGTGCTCCCGGCAAAACAGCTTTCTTGCTGCTTGCAGGGCTCAACATTGAGATCTGCTTTATGTTTGCCCTTAGCGGCCTGATCTGGTGCAAGATGCTGCTTCCTAAAAAAGAGACTCGCATCTTGGGACTTCCCAACCGCTGGTTTTTCGCCATAGCAGGATCGATCTTTTGCGTCGTCATTGAGGTCATCCTCAATGCCGCTGGTGTACTCACCTGGGAGTACCCGTGGTGGAGTCCAAGCGCTCCCTGGCTGATCTTCCTCATCGGTTACCTTCCCTTCTTCGCCATGGCCTTCTGGGTGTTCGATATGAAAACTCTCAAAAGCAAGCTCATCACCACTGGTGTGGTCTGGGGAATCATTCTTGCCTCATTGATCATCTTCGTCCCGGTCTTGCACTGGATCTAAAATCTACCAATTTATAAACAAATAAAAAAGAAGCCGGTGGAGATTCCATCGGCTTCTGGTTTTGTTTGTTGTAGTTACTTGGCGAACTCGCTGGCGCGGGTCTCACGAATGACCGTGACCTTGATCTGACCTGGATACTGCATAGTCTCTTCCACCTTCTTGGCAATATCGCGGGCCATGCGAGTGGCAGCCAGATCATCCACCTCTTCCGGTTTGACAATGATACGTACTTCGCGGCCAGCCTGGATGGCATAGCTCTGACTAACGCCCTTGAACGAATTGGCGATCTCTTCCAGAGCACGCAGACGTTTGATGTACTGCTCCAGGTCCTCACGGCGGGCACCGGGACGGGCGCCGGAGATGGCATCAGCGGCTTCTACGATTACGGCTTCAATCGATTCCTGCTCTACCTCATGATGATGCGAAGCCATGGCGTTGACCACCTTGGCATTGACACCATAACGTTTGGCGAACTCAGCACCCAGCTGGGCATGAGTTCCATCGGTGTTATGGTCCATGGCTTTGCCCAGGTCGTGCAGTAGACCACCGGCACGGGCGATCTCAACATCAGCGCCCAATTCGGCTGCGATGACAGCAGCCAGCTTGGCCACTTCAACCGCATGAGACAATTGGTTCTGTCCGTAGGAAGTACGGAACTTGAGGCGACCCATCATCTTGAGAACTTCGGGGTGCAGGCCGGCAACGCCAGCATCAAAGGCAGCTTCTTCACCGGCTTCCACAATAGCCCGGTCGACGGCTTTCTCTTCTTCGGCCAGGATCTTTTCAATATGGGCAGGGTGAATACGGCCATCTGAGATGAGGCGATCCAGGGAGCGGCGGGCGATCTCACGGCGTACAGGGTCAAAACAAGAAATGGTAACAGCTTCGGGCGTATCATCCACGATCACGTCTACGCCTGCTGCCTGCTCAAAGGCACGGATATTGCGGCCGTTACGGCCAACGATACGGCCTTTCATTTCTTCGTTAGGCAGAGTCACCAAAGAGGTGGAAACGCTGACCACATGTTCCGAAGCAACGCGCTGGATGGCGTCAGAGACGATCTCGCGAGCACGTTTCTCGCCTTCAGAGCGAGCCTCATTCTCGATCTGGCGAATGATGCGGGCCATATCGTTGCGAGCTTCTTTTTCTGCTTCTCCCAACAGGACCTGTTTGGCTTCTTCCATGCTCATCTGACCAATACGCTGCAGCTCTTCCAACTGGTCTGAATACAACTTTTCAATATCATTGGCGCGTTTATCCATCACGCTCTGGCGTTTGTTCAAATTTTGTTCGCGCTGCTCCAACCGCTCAATGCGGTGATCCAGCTCGGCGCGGCGTTTTTGTAAACGGTCATCTTCACGCAAAATATCTGACCGTCTTCGTTGCACCTCGGCTTCAGCATCTTGCAGCACCTTAATCGCCTTATCACGAGACTCGATCTCAACCGATTTGGCCTTTTCAGATGCCTTTTGAATAATGTTATCTGCTTTGGCTTTCTGTTCTGTTTTGAATTTTTCTACCAGTACTTTGACCAAAATAAAGGTCAATATGGCGGTCAGAACCACCACTGCCAGGATCACTGGCAAAATGAAGGGTGCAAAATTCTTTGGTAGTAGCATCTCTCAACTTCCTCATTTCCAAGATTAGCTTTGATCTTTCTGCACAGACTCCCAAACCGATTGGACTACAGGGGCAATTGTTCCATAAGAGAAACCACGTCGCATTAAGAATGCGCTGAGCTTTTTACGAAATTCACTCCATTCCAAACCGGAGTACTTTCGTATTTGCTGCATTGCCGCCTGGGTTGCCAGATCAGCGTCATCTGCTGAATCAACCAAAGCGCTTTCAATTTCTTCGACCGAAACCCCTTTTTGCATCAGCTCCAGTTTCATCAAGCGCTGACTGCGGGGGTGGCTCTGGTTGCGGTTTTCAACCCACATCCGAGCGAATTCGCGGTCTTCAACCAGACCTGCTTCAGCCAGTCGGGCAATGACTGACTCGGCCTGGGTGTCTTCAAATCCTTTTTCCACCAGTTTTTGTTGGATCTCTCTGCGAGTGCGCGGTCGGTGACTGATCAACCTGAGGGCGCGCTGGTAAGCCACTTCATTACCATCCTTCGCCCGCAACGCTTCGATCTTTTCATCGCTCACGTGCTGCCCCACATTCAACCAGGCTGCTACGATCCGCGAAAGTCCGAACGCATACTCACCATCCAGATAAATGCTCACGCGATCTGGATTCCGTTTTTGTACTTTTATGCCGGTAATCTCATGTTCCATCATAAAAACAAAAACAGCCAAAAACTGGTATCAGTTTCGGCTGTCTGATATTTCGGTCAGCAAAAATGTTTGGCGTGCTTAATTGAAAAACGGCAATTAGTCCAGGTTAGAAACCCAAACCAGACGATGACACAAATTGTAAATTTTATAAAATGTTTTCAACATGTTGTCATTGCCCAATTTGTTCTGCTGCGATGCAAACCTTGGATGAGAACAAATCCATCCAGAATTTTCCAGGTAATTGTCAGTTCTCAGAAAAATAAACACCCAAACTCCCTGAGGAGCACTAAAACTCAGTATTGCTGATCGAACCATCATTCAGCCATTTGTTACACAGGATGAATTTCATTACATCCTATACGCAATTATACATTAATTTTAACAATTCATCAATTTTTTATTAACGCAATTTTCATTTAATGAAGAGTCTCACTTAAGCAGAGAATGTTCACTCGATTTCTGAATGAATTTGTTGTGTGCTAAAATTAGCCTATGGATAATACAAGCAAGAATAAACAACGAACGCCCGAACAAAAACACGAAAGACAATTTTGGCTGGAGATCATGCTGCCAATAGGTCTTGTTTTATTCTTGTTTATTGGTTTGGTCGTTTTGGCCATTAGTATGACGGGCAATCATGCCAGCACACTCTCACAATGGGCAGATGTATCCATCATTTTTCTTGTCTTACCAGTTTTGCTAATAGTTCTCGTCAATCTGGCGCTGGTCATCCTTATCAACATCCTACTGGGCAAATGGAACAAATCCCTTCCCCCTTTATTGTTCCTGGGGCGTACCAAAGTTGAGGAATTTGCCACCAAATTACGCTCAGTATTCAGCGCTCCCGCTAGACCTGTCATCAAGGTCAAATCGGTCTTTGCCGGCATCCAGCAGTTCTTTGCATCCTTAATCCAACATTAAGCGATCTTACGGAGAATAATCCCATGTCCGAGAATAATAATTGGAAGACAATCACTTACATCATCGGCGGTCTAATCGGTCTGGCTGCCGGAGTTGCATCTGCTCACCTGCTCATCAAGAACTCAGAAAACATCGATGGGAAGCTCTCCCTCACTTCAAAAGAAAAACTTAATCTTGGCATGAGCCTGGTTACCTTCCTCAGACAGATTGCTGAATTTGGAAAAGTTCGTTAACCCTAAAAGGAAATTACCTGCAACGCTGCCACCTCCATGAAAAAAGAAGCGGTATTGAACATTCTGGTCGCTGGGGATCTCACCAGAGATTATGTGATTAATCGCGCTGGTCGCCCTTTTAATAACATTCCTGGCGGGTCCCTATTGTTTGCCAGTGCCGGCGCAAAAATGTGGGGAGATCAGATCGGTATGATCGGTCGCATTGGCAAAGAATATCCCGCCGCCTGGCTGGAAAATATGGCAGCGCATGGGTTAGATACACGGGGCATCCTCAACCTAAACGTGGCGCTTGAGCAAAGACGGTTCTTTGCCTGGCGTGACAACGAGAACGCAGATACAAGCAATCCAGTCGCCAATTATGCCAAATTAGGATTGCCTTTCCCTCAAGAACTTCTCGGATATGATGGGCCTCCAGGAGCGGATATTTTGTGGGCTAATATCACCACAATTGCCGGCGCTGAATTCCCCAAAGAGTATCTGGATATTACCGGCCTGCACATCTGCCCGATGAACTTTTTGACCCACGTGAAACTTCCAGCATACCTTTCCCGAGGTTCCGTCAACACCATCACTCTCACCCCAGCGGATGAATATATGCGCTCAGAATATGCAGATAAAATTCCCGCGTTGCTCAAAGGTATCAGCGCTTTCTTCCCCACAGAATCTCAGCTAAGATCGCTCTTTCGTGGAAGGATGGATGACCTTTGGGACATGGCTGCTCTGTTGAACGAATACGGCTGCCCGCTCATTATTATCCATCAAGGTGACAAAGGCACTCTGCTTTTTGATTCACAATCAAAAAAGAAATATTCCATCCCCAATTACCCCACAAAATGGCTTGACCCTACCGGTGCCCGAGACGTGTTTGCCGGAGCATTTTTGGCAGAGTACAAAAACTCGTATGATCCTTTGAAAGCGGCGGTTCATGCAAGTGTAGCTGTTTCAATAGCGGTAGAGGGCTCCGGCGCTTTCTATTGCCTGGATCGCCTTCCCGGATTGGAACTGGCCAGGGTGGAATCTATGCGCCCGATGGTAAAGATCATCTAAGTCATTTGAGGAGAATTCTATGGACGCTTTATTACAGCTTGAGATCCAGATCAATTTGTTCTTGCAACATCTCGGCTCCTGGCTCATATTGCCATTTTCGGCAATTACCGAGTTTGGCGGTGAATATTTTTACCTGATTGCCATGCCTGCCCTCTACTGGTGCGTTGATGCTGCACTCGGCTTCAGACTGGGTGTGATGCTGGTGCTCACCAACGTCTCCAATGGGTATTTAAAAGAACTCTTCCACAGCCCACGTCCCTTTTGGGTAGATTCAAAAGTCAAAGCATTAGCTACAGAAACTTCATTTGGTTTGCCTTCGGGTCATTCTCAAAACGCAGCCGCCCTGTGGGGAACCCTGGCGGGGCATTTCAAAAAGAAGTGGGCAACTATTGCAAGTGTTTTGATCATTTTCCTTATTGGCCTCTCCCGCCTTTATTTGGGAGTACATTTTACCCGCGACGTGCTGAGTGGTTGGCTCATCGGCGCATTGCTGGTTGGGCTGTACTTCTGGTTGGAAAAACCGATCGCCAAATGGATCGGTCCCAAATCCATCAGCTTTAAGATCCTGCTCTCCTTCTTTGTATCCGTTTTGTTAATTGCTGGTGGGTTGCTCGTCACTGCGCTTGCCGGAAAGTGGGTACTGCCCAGCGAATGGATCAATAACTCTATCAGCGCTCTGGGAGTAGCCCCCAACCCTTATGATATTGAGGGATATTTCACCATTTCAGGCGTGTGGTTTGGATTTACCGCCGGGTATGCCTGGTGGCAAGCCAAAAAAGGAACGATTAAGGTGCAAGGAACCCTGGGCAAACGTGCCTTGCGTTTTCTAGTGGGCATGGTCGGGATCTTGGTGCTTTACCTGGGATTAAAATTGATCTTCCCGGAAAGTCCTGCTTGGTTGGGGCTTGGCTTGCGCTATGTCCGTTATGGGCTCATCGGTCTCTGGGTCACCGCCCTCGCCCCGTTGCTTTTTGAAAAGATGCACCTGAGCGCTTACGCTTAATATCTCTTAAGGTATATTGACGCACTTATAAAATATAATTAATGTTATAGAAAGAGGAGTCAACTTATGCGAAAATTTGGATCATTCATACTTGGCGCCGCCATCGGCGGTTTTGTTGGCAGTACATTAGCCCTGCTGTTCGCCCCGGTCTCCGGTGGCATGGTGAGGGAGAGAATCCGCAACGCCACCAGCAACATTCAAAACGAAGTCAAAACAGCAGCAGAACAGAAAAGTTTCGAATTACGCCAACAACTTGAATCACTGCAAAAGAAGTAAGAAAAAGAAGACCAGGAGAAAATCTCCTGGTCTTTTCGTTTACTCGATTTCAATCGTGTAATTGGCTTCCTGTCTGGAATAGCGGGCGGTTCCGCTGACGATCAAGACCAGATCATTCAGTTCACCATTCGTGCCGTTGATCAGCAATTTTTCTCCAGGGGCCAACTGGTACTTGGTAACAATAATGTCTCCCCCTTTGTACTGAATAGTTGATACCAAAAAGGTTTGCGGGATTCGGTTGTTCATGCGCACAAAGCCAGCCAAATCCCAACCATCTTCATCCGTCTCAAACCCGGCTGAGTAATCGATCTGTGGAATGGAGATGTTATCAATGGCAAAGCCTTCCCCTGTCACAGCCGCATCGGTAACGTACTCAAATCGCAGCCAGATTTTCTTGCCTGCAAAAGCGCTGAGATCAACAGTCTCCTTCTTCCAGGTAGGGGTATTGCCGTTGTAGCTGCAGCCGTAGTTGTTACCGGTCAGGTTTGTGGACGTACAAGAAGGCGGGTTGAGCAATTGCCAACTCTCGCCATCTTCAGAGGCCATCAAATACAAAAAATCATAATCAGTTTCCAGATCGTACCAGGTATCAAAGCTCATTTTTAGTGGACCTGAAACCTGGGTGAAATCAAACTCGTGGGTCATGGTCATATCTGATGCATCCGCTTTATTGGACCAGAGATAGAAATCTCCATCCTTGGGATCTATAGGGATGACAGGCAAGGTTTCCTGACCCACGAATTGAAGTGTGTGGTCCCCACTGCAATTGAAGTGAATATAATCCGTCCCGTATTGATGCACTGAACGTTCTAAT